>JAGQVR010000039.1 GCA_020437875.1 Flavobacteriales bacterium | reverse complement strand
AAGGCCCGGCATGAAGAACGCAAGAAGGACCTCGATGTGAAGCGCAAGGAGCTCGATGACATCGTGGCCGAGACGGAGAAGGAGGAGAAGGAGCTGGCGAAGAAGAGCGACACGGCTGCCAAGCACATCGAGGAGCGACTGCTCAGCGCATACCGTCGCATCCGCGGCAATGCACGCAACGGTCTCGCCGTGGTGCCAGTGGAGCGTGGCAGCTGCGGAGGTTGCTTCAACAGCATCCCGCCCCAGCGCCAGCTGGACATCAGCAGCCACAAGAAGATCATCGTGTGCGAGCACTGCGGACGCATCCTCGTTGATGAGTATGTGGTGGACCGCGTGAAGGGCGAGAAGTGATCCGACCCGTTGAAATGGAAAGGCCCCGGTGACACCGGGGCCTTCTTCGTTCAGTTCGGTGCGTTACGGCCGCAGGGCGATCGTGAGCAGGGTCCGCGTGGTGTTCCGTTCCTCGCGGACCACATTGGCGATGGCCGGGGAGTAGGGGTAGTAGTTCACGTAGCTCTGCACGTAGTTCGCGCCGAGGTCCACACTGAGGTGATCCGTGCGATAGCCGATGCCCGCGGCATAGGTGCGCGTGGCCTGGGCGTGCGCGATGTCCGTGGTCTTGTACGCATCAGGTGCGAAGCCCCAACCCATGCGGAAGTACCAGCCGTTGCTGCGCCACTCCGTGCCGGCCCGGAATGCATGTACAGGACGGAAGATCTGCCGGATGAGGTCGTTCTCGGCGGTGAACGTGTAGCTGTCATCGAGCCGCGTGCTCGGCCGGAAGCGCATGGTGGAGTAGTCGGCGTATTCGTAGTCCACACTGAATAGCCCGTGCTCGCCAGCCACGTACGCGGCGCTCAACACCGCCCGCAATGGGCTCGCCAGCTTGTAGGTGAACAGGCCATCCGGCGAGGCGGCGGAATAACTCGTCCGACCATCCACCGCTGATGGTGTCCGGAACGTGCTGTTCATGCTCATGTTGTAGCTGTCATTCATCGTCATCCACATGGGGCTCTGCACCGCCAACCCCATCCGGAACCGATCGTGGAAACGATAGATCACACCCGCCTTCACATCCACACCATTCCCTGTGATCGTCAGGTCCTCGCGATAGCTCAGATCCTTCAGGTCCACGTTCTCATCGCCCACCGTTTCCGAGTGCAGCCTCGAATGCTTGTACCGGTATCCTACGAGGCCAAGCGACAGCCCGACGTACAGCTTGTCCATGTAGTTGCCGCTGTAGAAGAAGGCCGTGTTGTTCGTCGCGCCGCGAGAGTCGATCGTGATCACCTGGTCCACCAGCCCACCGGCGGGTAGTGCGGGGACGTAGCTGGTCCCAAGACTGTCGGATGGATCCAATGGATCGATCCCATAGGTATCCCAGGCAAGGCCGGCCGAGAACGGGAACGCATCATACAGGTCGGTGTTCCGCGTACCCTCAGCTTGTGCAGCGAAGTCATCCAGGATACTCGTCGCAACGTTGTCACCCACGGCCTGCCGACCCCAATGGTGGGTGGCCTGCCGGTCGTACACGACGCCGAAAGTCCCGCTGCGCCATTCACTCCCGCTCTTCTCTGCGGGAGAGTTCAGGATCAGGGCCAGGTTGCTGAAGTTGAAGCGCGACTTCACGTCGCGGGCGTCCGTTCCGTTGTAGAGGCTGTTCACCGAGTTCACCTCGAGGGAAGGCGTGAAGGAGATCTCGGTGTTCCGGTACAGGCCCATGCCGGCCGGGTTGATCGCGAGCGAAGCGGCATCTGCGCCAAGTGCACCGTAGGCGTTCGCGAGTCCCGCGCTTCGTGCCGTGCCGCCGATCGTCGTGCGACTGAATCGGTAGGCATCGATCTCGTTCTGCGCCAATGCGGGTCCGGCGATACCTAAGGTCAGTATCAACCCAAGGATCCGTGATGCGGTCCGTTCCATGTGTACTTCAGGATCAGAGGTCAACGTCGGCCGGGACTTGTACGTCCGCCACCACCACCTCCACCGGTATCACGGGAAGGGCTTGTCCGCCCACCACCCCCACCGAAGTCATGGTTGCGGCTCGGGGCGCTGCGTTCCACGTTGCGGGAAGGTGAAGGGACTTCGCGCGTCCGCTCCCGCGATGGCGTCACATTGCGGTCGCGACCGGGCACGGTCACCGGTTGACGACGCTCAGGACTTGAGGGCTGCTGCCGAACAGGGGCGTTCGTGATCCCGTTACGAGAGGGTGCAGGTGCCAGACCGACCGGGTTGCGCACCACCCCACGGTGTGTTCCGCTGGCGGACGACCCCAAGCTGTTCCGGCTACCGACCGAGTTCCGATGGCCGATGACCGTGGAATTCGCGACGCCATCGCCGATGATGATGGGAGCATAACAACCGTAGCAGTTACCCCACGGGCCGTAGTAGTTGCCATAGCCCCAACCTGCGCCATAGCCCCAACTGTTGTACCAAGGACTGCCCCAGCCCCATGGCGAGCGCCAGGCCCACGGTGTGTTCCAGTAAAAGGGATCAGTGTACCACATCGGGCGGTACCAGCCGGAGTAGATGCCGGAGCCATAGCCCAGACCGAATCCCATGTTCCAGCCATTGCCCCAACCGTAGCCGAAGCCAAGGCTCATGCCACCACCCCAGCCCGGACCGTTCCAGCCGGTCTGCCAGCCCATGGGAGCCGCATTGAATCCGAAGCGGCCGTAGTTGTAGTAATAAGGGTCATTGTAAGCCAGGTCGTAGTAGTCGCGGTCCGTCCCGATCGTGTTCGAAGTCCCGGCATCATAGTAATCGTCCTGCACCGGCGCGCGCTTCACGGGCTCTTCCACCGGGATGGTGCGGTCCGTGGAGGCCATCACGGGAGCCTGTGAGGGTAGAAAGTACACGTCATCGGCCACGCTGGTACTCTGTTGCATCGATGCACAGGAGGTCAACAACCCGATAGGGATGGATAGGAGCAGGATGTTGATCGTCTTCTTCATGGCTTTCGACGTGTTGCCCACCGCGCGATCGTGCCGCGATGGGTGATGTACTTTAGCTGCCACTTCTTCCACACAAAAATAATACCACGGACAGGGGATGGCGGACAACTTGACGAAGCGAGCGGACGACTATGCCCAATGGTACAACGACCTGGTCCTGAAGGCCGATCTGGCCGAGCACAGCGATGTGCGGGGCTGCATGGTGATCAAGCCGCACGGATACGGGGTGTGGGAGAAGATGCGGGCAGCGCTGGACGGCATGTTCAAGGAGACGGGTCACGTGAACGCCTACTTCCCCTTGTTCATCCCGAAGAGCTATCTGGCGAAGGAGGCGAGCCACGTGGAGGGCTTCGCCAAGGAATGTGCGGTGGTCACGCACTACCGGTTGAAGAGCGACCCGGAGCACGGGGTGGTGGTGGACCCCACGGCGAAGCTCGAGGAGGAACTGATCATCCGGCCCACGAGCGAGACCATCATCTGGAACACTTACCGCGGCTGGGTGAAGAGCTACCGTGACCTGCCCTTGCTGATCAACCAATGGGCGAACGTGGTACGCTGGGAGATGCGGACCAGGCTTTTCCTCCGCACTGCTGAATTCCTCTGGCAGGAAGGTCATACCGCGCATGCCACGGAGAAGGAGGCGGTGGAGGAGACCGAACGCATGCTGGATGTCTACGCACGCTTCGCGGAGGAATGGCTCGCCATCCCTGTGATCCGTGGGGTGAAGACGGCCAGTGAACGCTTCGCCGGAGCGGTGGATACCTATTGCATCGAGGCGATGATGCAGGATGGAAAGGCTCTTCAGGCCGGCACAAGCCATTTCCTGGGCCAGAACTTCGCCAAGGCCTTCGATGTCCTCTTCACTAACAAGGAGAACAAGCAGGAGCACGTTTGGGCCACCAGTTGGGGGGTCAGTACCCGTCTGGTCGGTGCCCTCATCATGACCCACAGTGATGACAACGGGCTGGTCCTCCCACCGAAGCTGGCCCCGGTGCAGGTGGCTGTGGTCCCCATCGCCAAGAACGCGGAACAGCTTGAGTCCATCCGGGCTTACATCGCACCTACGCTCGCCGCCTTGCGGGCCAGGGGGATCACCGTGAAGTTCGACGACGATGACACGAAGAAACCCGGCTGGAAGTTCGCGGAATACGAGTTCAAGGGATATCCGGTCCGTATCGCCATCGGGCCGCGTGACATGCAGAACGGCACCGTGGAGGTGGCTCGCCGCGATACCTTGGAGAAGCAGGTGATGGCAGTGGCCGATATCGATGCCAAGATCGAGCACCTCCTGTCCGCGATCCAGGAGAACCTGTTCCAGAAGGCCCTCGCCCTGCGCGAGCGGTATACCCGTGCGGTGGATACCTATGATGAGTTCAAGGAGGCGATCGAGGAAGGTGGATTCATCCTGGCCCACTGGGACGGAACGCCCGAGACCGAGGAGAAGGTGAAGAACGAGACCAAGGCCACGATCCGTTGCATTCCATTGGAGGGTGACCGCAGCCCCGGACGTTGCATGGTGACCGGTGCCCCGAGTGAACGACGTGTGATCTTCGCCCGCGCATATTGATGGCTAAGACAGAGCAACAGGAACCCAGGCCGCGTGAGCTGATCATCGGTACCCTGCTGACCAAGTCGGCCATGAAGCAGGACGTGTACCGGGCCACGCACGAACTGCTCGGTTGGATCAAGGAGGCCTTGGAAGGCATCGCGGCGGACCTGAGCAAGGAGGTGAGCACCAAGGACACCCGCCTGGTGTTCGGCTTCACGGACAAAGGGGAATGCGCGTGTGAGCTCCAAGTGGCCGGAGATACCCTGCTCTTCCACATGCACACCAATGTCTTCCGGCTGGACCAGAGCCACAGCCTTTGGCGTTCCAGCTACCTGGTGGAGGATGAGTTGCGCGGATTCTTCGGTGTCGTCAATATCTACAACTTCCTCACGGACTCTTTCAAGTACAATCGGGAGCGCGACCTCGGCTACCTGGTGGCCCGCATCTTCCTGAACAAGGAGCACCATTTCATGGTCCAGGGTAAGCGCCAGATGGGCTTCCTATACAACGACCTGGCCGGCAACGTCATGGACCAGGCCCGGCTGAAGGAGGTGCTTTACACCTTGATCAACTACGTCCTGGAGTTCGATCTCCTCGCACCGCCCTACGACCAGGTCAACCAGGTCACGGTGAGCGAAATGAACGAGTTGAACGCGAACATGAAGCTGACCACCGGGAAGCGTCTCGGTTTCCGCTTCCAGGCGGACTGGGACGAACCACATTGACCGGATGATCGGAATTCGACCGATCTGTATACATTTGCCGTCCCTTTCGGGGGAATTGACATCGTGGCCCGTTCGTCTAGGGGTTAGGACGCGTCCCTTTCACGGATGAAACAGGGGTTCGATTCCCCTACGGGCTACTAGTGAACCCTGGGCAAACGCCTGGGGTTCTTTCATTCCGCCCTTCAGGGAATTGAATGGTCTTGCGGTCCTCGTCCGGACCGCCGACCATTTCCTACGGGCTACATAGTGAACCCTGGGCATGCGCCTGGGGTTCTTTCATTCCGTCCTTTGGGGAGATTGGGCCCCGCGGTCCATTGTCCGTGCACGGGCGGCAAGGAGGACCCCGGGTCACGGATGGGGGCTTCGGGGAGAGGTGGACCTGAAGGTCATCCCAGTATCAATATGCCGGTCACATTACGGTCTGGACGACTTGCGAACGATCGGGCGTTCTCAAAACCGCTGGAAGGACCGGAGCCACCCGCATATATTTGACCGAGCCTTCGCGGCCAAGGCGGCTGCATGAGTGGTCCTTCGAAGGGTTCGATCGAGGGGTGCAGCAGGTGCGAAGGCCTAAGATCCATTACGCATGCAGATACGGAACACCGGGATCCTGGTCATTGTCTTGATGTCGATCGCCATGGGCGGTTGCATTGGCAGGAAGAACATCAACTACCTGAACGACCCCTCGCTGAGCAATGGATCGAGCAAGCTCTTCGAGAACCGTAAGTTCGAGTACCGCCTGCAGGTGAACGATGTCCTTTCGATACGGGTGATGGGCCTGGATGATGCGACCAGCCGCTTCTTCAACGTGGAGAGCCAGACCAACGGCAGCATGGTGACGGATGCGGCGATGTATGTGAACGGTTACTCGGTGGATAAGAATGGGCAGGTCCAGCTGCCAACGGTCGGGAAGATCAAGGTGCAGGGGCTCACCATCGGGGAGGCACAGGAGCTTGTACAGCGCAAGATCAATGAGTTCTTCACGAATGCGACGGTCATCCTCAAGATGGTGAACTGGCGCTTGAGCGTGTTGGGGGAGGTGAGCCGCGCGGGATCCTACCAGGTCTACAACAACCAGATCACCATCCTGGATGCATTGGCCATGGCCGGTGGCCCGAACGAGTTCGCCGACAAGTCCCATGTGACCCTGATGCGCCAGAGCGAGCGGGGTGTCCAGGCCTTGTATGTCGACCTTTCCGACACCCAGGTGTTGAGCTCCGAGTACTACTACCTCCTGCCGAACGACATCGTGTATGTACCCGCGTTGAAGGCGCGGCCCGGTAGGTTGAACCTGGAACTGGTCACCATCCTGGTGGGGGCCACCACGGCGGCGGCCTTGCTCTTCACGGCGATCAATAGCGCGCAGCAATGAGCGCCAGGCCATCCGCGGATACCATCGACCTGCGGACCGTTGTCCGCAAGATCCGGGCGAAGTGGTGGTGGTTCTTCATCACGGTGCCGCTCGCGGTCGCTGTGGCGGTGGTCTACGTGAAGATCACTCCCAAGAAGTATGATGTCGGTGCCGTCATGCTCCTTGGGAACCAGAAACGTACCGGCTTCAGTGAGAATTCCGAGTTCATCAAGGGTACCTCCTACCTGCGCAACAGTGTGGACCTGGAGGACAACCTCGCCGTGCTGACGTCGAACAAGATCATGACCAGCACGCTGCAGCGGCTGGACTTCGGAGTCACCTACTACACCACCAAGTACTTCCTCAAGCAGGAGCAATACGTGTATCCACCCTTCTTCGTGAAGCTGGATAGCATGGCGATCCAAGTGATCGATATCCCGATCGAGATCGAGGTGGATCCGGGCGCTCGCACATACCGGGTCAAGGCCGAGGGGGAGAACGTCCGCTTGTACAACGTCAAGACACAGGAAGTCCTGCCTGCACTGATCGATGAGTACAAGGTGGACCAGGTCGTACCCATGGACTCGGCCTTCGTGGGGGACAGGCTCAGTTTCCGGATCGATTTTCCGGAGGACCGGACTTACGAAAAGAACACGAAGTACCACTTCGAGATCAGCAGCCTGCGCGACCTGGTGCGCATCTACCGGGCCATGACCATGGCGGTGCCGTTGAGCGATGAGAGCAATGTGGTGAACTTGTCGATCCAGGTCGAGGTGGTGGAGAAGGGGCAGGCCTTCCTGAACAAGTTGATGGACACCTACATCGACTATGAACTGGACAAGCAGCAGCAGAAGGGCCGGAAGACGATCGACTTCATCGACAAGCAGATCGGTACGGTATCGGATTCCCTGCAGAAGGTGGAGAGCAGCATGGAGCAGTTCCGGGGTGTGAGCGGTGGCATGATCAGCACCGCGAGCACACAGGATGCGCTGTTCCAGGAACGCAGCCGGTTGGAGGACGAACGGTCCAACATCCTGAAACGGCGTAACTACTGCGCGTCGGTCCTGGACAAGATCCGTACGTCTAAGGACCTTAGGAACGTACCGGCACCCTCCTCCTCGGGCATAGACGACCCCGTATTGAACAACCTCGTCATCGAGATCACGAAGCTCTCCGCGGACCTCGCCGCCCTCAACTTGAGCACGGGTCCCCGGAACAACCCGACGGTGATCGCCATGGAGCGCAAGCTCAACAACCTCAAAGCCTCGCTCGCCCAAACGGCCGAGAGCCTCGTGGAACAGGCTGACATCAGCCTTGCGGAGGTGAACAGACGCCTCGGTCGGACCAACTTCCAGTACAGCCAGCTTCCCGAGAATGAAAGGCAGTTGGTGAACATCGAGCGGAAGTTCAAGCTGAGCGACAATCTTTACAACTACCTGATGGAGAAACGGGCGGAAGCCGGCATCGCCATCGCCAGCGACCAGGTCGACAAGTCGATCGTTGACACCGCCCGCATGCTCGGTTTCAAGCACGTTTCTCCGAGCAAGAGTAAGTTGCTCGGCCTGGCATTGGCCATCGGGCTGTTGCTTCCGATGGGCTTCATCCTGCTGCGTGATGTCATCCGCGACCGCATCGATGATGTGGATGAACTGCGCCGCCTTAGCCGGTTGCCGGTCCTGGCTGTGATCCCGGCCAGCAAGCGGAAGCGCGTCTCGGCGGATGAGCCCAAATCGTTGCTGGCGGAGTCCTTCCGCACGGCACGTGTGAACCTCCACTACCTCAATGCCAACTCGGCCCGGCAGGTGATCGGGTTCACCTCCTCGTCGAGCGGCGAAGGCAAGACCTATTGCGCGGTGAACCTGGCCACGGTGATGGCCCAGGCGGGCAAGAGCACCCTCCTGATCGACGCTGACATGCGCCGACCGAATGTGGGGCGGATGCTCGAGCTCCCGGAGGGGCCGGGACTTTCCACCTGGTTGATCGGCGAGGCGGAACTTCCTTCCCTCATCAACCGTACAGACGTGCCCGGTCTTGATGTCATCACTGCTGGTCCCATACCACCCAACCCCCTTGACCTTGCGGAGAGTCCTCGCATGGCGGAACTGCTCAGTACGGTACGCGGGCGGTATGACCAGATCATCATCGATGCCTCTCCCCTCGGGCTTGTCAGCGAATACGTACTGCTGATGCGCCAGGTCGATGTCACCTTGTACGTTGTACGTGAAGGCAAGACCAATCGCGGTGCCTTGCGCATGATCAACGAGATGGTGGACGAGAAGAAGGCCGGCAACGTGGGCCTCGTGTTCAACGATGTGCGGGGCCGCAACGGGGACGGATACGGATACTATACCAAGTAGGTGGGCGTCACATCGATGTTCGAGTCACCGGGCTTCAAGAAGTACCTACACAACTTCTCGTGGCTCTTCGTGGACCGTGTCGTACGCATGGCCATGGTCCTCGGCACCACGGTCATCGTGAGCCGGTACCTGGGTGTTGAACGCATCGGCCAGTTGAACTATGCGCTGGCCATCGTGAGCATCGCCATGGTCTTCACCTCGCTTGGGGCGAATGAGGTTGTTTCCCGGGATCTGGTGCGGCATCCGGAGCGGCGGGATGAGTTGATGGGCAGCACGTTCGCCATCAAGCTGTTCGGGGGCATCATCCTCAACCTGGGGCTCCTGTTGTATGTGTTCCTGAAGGGCCTCGACCACTTCACCGTCATGCTCGTCATGATCACCGCATCGGCCGAATTGCTGAAGTGGAGCACGGTGATCGACAACTACTTCATGGCCGAGGTGCGCGGTAACGTGGCGGCGAAGGTGAACATCGCCAGCACCTTGTTCGCCTCCGGTTACAAGCTCCTACTGGTCTGGATGAAGGCGCCGCTCATCTGGTTCGCCTGGGGATATTTCGCGGAGACCTTCTCCTTCACGGTCGGCTTCCTCTGGGTGTACCATCGGAACGGGCTCCGTTACCGCGATTGGAGACCGACATGGCGCATGGTCCGCTACATCATGGACCAATCCTGGCCCATGCTCGTTTACGGGTTCGCGCTCCAGGCCCAGTTGAAGGTGGACCAGGTGATGATCAAGGATATCCTGAGCAGGACGCTCGGTGAATCCTTTGCCAACATCGAACTTGGGCAGTATTCGGTGGCCGTGAAGATGCTCGAGGCGATCGCCTTCCTGCCCGTGGTGGTTCAGCTGGCCGTGGCGCCGGCCATTGCCAAGGCGAGGGTGGTGGACATCGATCTCTACCACGAACGGCTCACCAACCAGTACAGGCTGATGTTCTGCCTGTTCCTGGTCACCGCGATCCCAATGTATTTCCTCTCGGAGTGGGTGATCGTCCTGTTGTACGGGGAGGAGTTCCGGGAATCGGGGGTCCTGCTCTCCCTCTTCGCCTTCCGGCTCATCTTCGCCTTCATGGGCGTGGCCAAGGGCAGCTTCATCACCAATGAAGGCCTCTTCAAGTTCTCCTTGATCACGTCCGTCATCGGGGCGGTGGTGAGCATCGCCATGAACGCCTGGTTGATCCCCATCATCGGAGCCCGTGGGGCGATCTGGGCGTCGATCGCCTCCTTCCTGGTCAGCATCTTCATCGTGGATCTTTTCACCCCGAGGACTCGTATCAACTTCCGCCTCATGATGCACGGCATGTCCACTTTCTGGAGGTTACGGTCGGTGAAATGAGCATGAGGTCGATCGCCCGCACGTGAACACGTTCACCCCCAGCGAACCCCTTCGGATACCCGTCCTCCTGACGGCGTTCAGCCGGTATGACACGGCCGCGCGTGTCATGGAGTCCATCCGAGCTGCCAGACCGCCGAAGCTCTATTTCGCATGCGACGGTCCACGGAACGCTGAGGAGCGGGTGAAGACCGACAAGGTGCGCACGCTGGTCGACATGGTCGACTGGCCCTGTGAACTGCACACCCGCTTCGCGGAACGGAACCAAGGCCTCAAGAAGGCCATGATCGGCAACCTGGACTGGTTCTTCGACCAAGAGCCGGAAGGGATCGTGCTGGAGGATGACACCGCCCCGGTCCTGAGCTTCTTCTGGTTCTGCCAGGAGTTGTTGGAGCGATACCGGGATGACCGTCGCATCTGGTGGATCCTTGGGAACAACCTCATGAGCGACCCCGAGGCGGTGCCGGCCGCATCCTATTACTTCTCGGAGCACGGCTATGGAGCGCCATGGGGCTGGGCCGGATGGCGACGTTCCTGGCGATTGTATGACGGGGATATGAGCGCTTGGCCTGATGTCCGCGATTCCGCTGTCTGGAACAATTTCTTTCTGAGCTCTGCGGAGCGCCGCGAGGCCAGGGCCATCTTCGAGGCCACCTGGAACGGGACCATCAAGACCTGGGACTTCCAGCATGATTTCGCACGGATCCTGAACGATGGGATCACCATCATGCCCGAGCACAACCTCGTCCGCAACATCGGCTTCGAGGGTACGGGTACCAATACGGTCCAGGGCCTGGACCCCAGGGATGTGGACAACGCGAGGGATACACCATTCCCGTTGGTCCATCCGAAGGAGGTGGTGGTCGATACCGCGCGTGACCTGGCCTACTTCAACGCCTTCATCAGGCCTCCCTTGTTCCGGCGGGTGAAGGACTCCATCAAGGGTCTCCTGCCCGAGAAGGTGGACCGTGCGATCACGCCCTTCCTCTCGAAGCTACAGAAACGGTTCGGCAGCTGATCCATCGGCTCCGTCGTCCTCCCGGGTGAAACCGCATCTTTGCGGGTAGTCCGAGAACCGTTCCCAAGGTGCTGCTTTCCAAGCGCAAGCTGATCAATTCCCTGTTCATGCTGTCCTTCCCGATCTACGGGATCGGCATGTACGTGGGCTACAAGACCAGCATCTCACAGGGGACGGTGGTGGCCGTGGGTGGCTTCCTGGGCATCATCATCATCCATGTGCTCGATCTGATCGCCCAGCGCCAGGTCCGGAACATGGTCACGCGCAGGTATTGGTGGGGGCTGATCTTCCTGCTCTCCCTCATCGCCTCGATGTGGAAGGCATTGGGTGAGCACTTCCCGGGTGCCACCATGGCCAACACGGTGGCCTACACCATCATGTTCCTTGCGCCCTACCATGCGGCCATCATCGTCCACATACGCAACCGGGACCAGGACGACTTCGACTTCGCGCGGATGGTGCTCGTCAGCCTTTCGCTCTTCCTGCTGATCAACCTGCTCGGTGTGGCGGCCGGCATGCACAACGTCCTGCACCGGATCGAGGGCCGCTTGAACCTGCCGTTCGTGCTGGGGATCTATGACGCGGCGCACATGCTCGCCATGATCAACCTGATGCTGATGTTCTACATGAAGGACTTCGTGCGGCGGCCGTTGTACTTCGTGGGCATGCTCCTGTTCTATCTCTTGAACGTGGTGCTGATGCTGAAGGTGAACAGCCGGCTCTCCTTCATGACCTTCGCCTTGCTCACCGGGCTCTTCCTGTTCCGGATGATCGGGAAAGCGCGGCTCATGTTCCCGCTCTCGCTCTTCACGATGAGCATCCTGACCAACTTCGCACTGCTGGTCTACACCATCCTTACCCTGCCCTTCATGCGGGCCATCGTCTCACGGGTGAACAAGGAGGACGTCACCACCTTCAACAACCGGACGACCGTTTGGGACGTGGGATGGAATTGGCTGGAGAAGGACAGGCATGGCATCTGGTTCGGCCATGGGTATCAGGGGCAGATACACTTGAGGGGCTGGGACCATATCGCCGAGGTCTTCAACGTGAAGGACGTCCAGAACGTCCATATGCACAGCACCTTCATGCAGACCCTGATCAATCAGGGGGTCGTGGGATATGTGCTGTTGCTGGTCGTTGTGTGGTACACTTTCACCTATTTCCGGAAGCGTTTCCATGAAGGTGCGCTGGAGACCCCGCTCTTCGCATTGATGGTGTACATGCTCTTCATCCTGCAGATCGACATCATCTGCTACGGCAACGACTTCGGGAACGCCCTCTTATTCTGTCTGTTCGCGATGGTGGTGATGGATCCCAGGTACATCACGCGCAGCCAACGGTCCCTGGATGGGGAGCCGATCGAGCCTGCATCCGACGCTACTGGATCACGATCCGATGGTGCGTCCTGACCTCACCGGTCGTCATGGAAACGACATAGTTCCCGCTGCGGATCCCGTCAGGTAGTGGTACGATCGTACTGCCACGTGCCATGCGTGCGGCATGCACCAGGCGGCCGCTCGGGTCATGGATATCCACCCGGGCGTCGGCTGCAAGGCCTTCAGAGATGAACAAGGGCGCACCAGCCACCAGCGGATTGGGGAAGAGATGGGTCGCCGGGCCGTCCTGGGCCATTTCGTCCTGCAGGCCGGTGGTCAGGCCGCACAGGGCATCATCCTCCCTGGCCAGCACGATGGACCCGAAGGCCGGAAGGGTGATCGATCCGGAGCGCACGGCACCGTTCACATCGCGCCAGCAGCCGGTCAACGGTATATCCGCGGAGGCGTCCGTGGGGTTGGTGAAGAGGACGTGACGGGTGCGCGGATCCACTGCCTGCACGGTCACCTTGTACAGCTCGACGTTGTCCAGGAGATAGCTGGGTTCGCTGTAGTGGTTGGCGAAGATCATCATGCCCGGTTCGCTGAGGTCGCTCTGGAACAGGAGCGTGATGTCGCGACGCTGCGTGTCGAAGGGGATGTAACGTGCATAGATCGAGTTCGGTGTGGCGGCCTGTGACTGGCCCTTGAAGTCGGCACGCACGGTGCCGTGGGTGCTGCTTTGGATGGTGAACTTGAGCTCGTACCAGCTTCCCGATTGCACGTTCATCATGTTATCCGTGCGCAGGTAGAACTCCGGCGAACCGGCGTTCGATCCGTAGGTCACCTTCAAGGCGCCATTGTCCAGAAGCCCCGCCTGGTATTGGATCTGGCCTTGCGTGGGCCAGCCGCTCCATCCATTGGTATTGTAATCGAAACTGCTGTTGCTGATCATGTTCGCACTGGTGCGCGCCACCACTTCCTCCGCATTCTCCAGCCGAGGACTGCGCGTACTGCCGGCCTCCTCGTTGCGCTCCGCGCGCCAGCGTTCCAGGGTGTAGTCCTTGACATAGCCGCCCTGGGTGTTGATCACCTTGATGCTCAGCTCGTTGTATGGGTTGAAGTACCGGTTGTTGGTGAAGGTGCCGAAGTCCGTGAGCGCGGTGCCGTGCACATGGTACTGTTGCACGCAACGCTGTTCCTTGGACAGGCAGTACAGGGTATTGCCGGAGTACACGTCGTTGAAGTTCGCCACATGGTAGGGAGGGGTGGCACCGGGGCCGTTCACATTGGACTGGTCGGTGATGCTCAGCTGGATGTCGTTCCCGTAGAGCACGTTGTCCCTCACCTCGAGGTTGGCGGATACCATCGTATGGTCCACATGGATACCGGCGGCACTGCAATCATGCACGGTGTTGCGGCGCACGATGATGTTCTGGATCACCGAATTGCCGAAGTAGATCCCCATGCCGAGCGGCTGGTTGATCCCGTAATCCATGGCCACGCTCTCGATGTTGCCACCGACCTCCGAAATGATGTTGTCCTGGATCGTCGCACCATCGGCGCTGTCCCAATAGATGCCACCGCCGTCGTTCACGGTCATCAGCACATGGGAGATGAGGTTCTTCTCGACCAGCGGACTGCCACCGAGGAAGAGCGCTGAATTCCCGGTACGGGTGATGGTGTTGCGGCGAACGGTGTTCGCGGAACCGGAGACATACATGCCGTAGTAACCCCAGAAAGTCTCACCGAGGCCGGGCTTCAAGGCGATGTCCTCCACCGTGTTGTCGGCCACGATCGAATTGTTGTCAAGCAGCCCCATGCCGGAGGCATAGGTGTGGTGGACATGGTTGTTCGTGTAGCTGTTGTTGTTCGCGTAGCTGCGGACCCCGAAGTAGGAGCGTTGGAAGGTGCACCCGGTCACGGTCACGTTCGCGCCAGTGTTGTACACACCGGCATGCTTGTGGTGACGGAACTCGATGTCGCGGATGGTGATGTACTGCTTCTGCCAGCCCACCTCGATGCCGTTCTCATGCACCGAGGCACGTACGTTGATCGTGTTCGGGTCGGCATTTCCGGGAGCGCGGAAGTACAGTACGCCGGTGGTGGCGTCGTGAAACCATTCGCCGGGGCTGTCCAATTCGCTCAGCTTGTTCTGCAGGAAGAAGCCCCAGCCGTAGTTCCCGGGGTTGTACACGATCGCCGGGAATTGGAGGGTGTTGTTCGTGTGCGAGCTGACCACGGCGTTCTCGTAGCACCAGTTGGTGCTGCGCAGGACCAGTTCGGCACCGTTCCAGTGGCCGCTCGGCTGGGTGATCCCGCTGCTCGTGAGCTGCGTGGTCGAGGCGGTGTTCACGCGGAGCCAGCCGGTGTTCGGGAAGCGCGCCAGGGTCATGAGCTCGCTGCCCACATGCACATACTTCACCGGGCCGGCCACGTTCGCACGCCAGATGTCCCCTTGGTGCACGGTCCAGCCGGTCACGGCAACGGAGCCCGTGACGATCGGAAGGGCGCCGGTGCCATAGCTGCCGATGATGATGGGCTGTGCGGAGGAGCCGTTGCTGTTGATGGTGAATTGCCCTGGGAAGGTCCCACCCCGTTCGAAGAGCACCTGATCGCCGGGTTGGAGAGAGGCTGCCACCTGCTGTAACCGGCTGATACTACGCCAGGCAGTGGCCGAGCTCGTGCCGTTGTTGGTGTCGTTCCCGGTCGGAGAGAGGTAATAGGTCGTGGCGCCGAGGTGGCCGGTGAGACCGAGAAAGGCGAACAGGATCGTGTAGCGGTTCAACTGCATGGTGCGGTTCTGGCCCTGTTCAACCCGCTCGGGGCCGAAGCGGTTGCGCAGATCCGACGAAGTCCGGGCAGGATCCGACGAAAGCTCCGTTCACTGGGTCAAAGGCGTCCACCCGTTGGTGTTGATAGGCGCATGGAGCCAGCCGGGAAGCCTTGCTCCGGCCCGGTACTTTTGGGCCGTGCCC
>JAGQVR010000398.1 GCA_020437875.1 Flavobacteriales bacterium | reverse complement strand
CCTGGTGCCATCCAACTCACCGAACGTATGGGATCGGCACGTCTGGTCTTCGACGAGTTCCCGTTCTGCGTCGTCGCTGAATACGGCGAGTTGATCCGGTGTTACAGCGATCAGGACATCAGTTACCAGAATCCGGATTGGAACGATGCCTGTGACTCGGGAGTAGGCATCGATGAGGAACGGGTAGTATACACCATCTCCGTCCACCCGACACCCGGCCACGACCGCTTCACGCTGGAGATGCCACCCGGGCGGCACACTTTGCACGTGACCGACCTCGCCGGGCGCACGGTGCATACCGGTCCGGTGGAAACCGGCATACCGGTCGATGCCTCGCACTGGCCCGCAGGGACCTACGTGCTGCGCCTGCCGGCGTTGGGGCGTTGGCTGCGGTGGGTGAAGGAGTAGCTCAGGCCTTGGCCAGTGCCTTGATGTCCTTCACCTCCAGCACGTTCTTCGGGTAGCCGCGCTGCACGGCGTGGATCATGGCTAGCCCCACCTGCTTCATGCTACAGGTGACCCAGGGCATCACCAGCCCGAAAACCGGCACCAGCGCACGCATCCACCACTTGGGGTTCTTCATGCCGGGGGTCACCGTCATGATGCCGGGCCGGAAGTTGAACTGCCGCTTGAAGCCCAGGGTAGCTAGGTCCTGCTCGGTCCGGCCCTTCACACGGGCCCACATCTGACGCCCGTCCGGGTCCGTTCCCGCTCCGGACACATAGGTGAACACGGCCTGCGGCGACACCTGGTGCAAGGCCCGCGCGAACGCCAGCGTGGTGTCGTAGGTGAGGTGCGTGTACGTGGCCTCGTCCTTGCCCACGGAACTCACGCCGGCGCAGAAGAAGCAGCCGTCGTAGCCGCGCAACCGGTCCTTGTGCTCGTCCAGCTGAATGAAGTCCGGCACCAACAGTTCCTTCAGCTTCGGGTGTGTGCACCCGCAACTGCGCCGGCCCACCACGAGCACCTGCTCCACCTCCGGATGGTCCAGGCATTCGAGCAGCACGCCCTCGCCCACATACCCTGTTGCCCCGGTGATGATGATCTTCATGGTGGTGTTGGCTGGCAGGCACAAAGGTCAGCGCGGACCCTGTGTTCGTCTGTTGGTGAACTTGCTGATGAGGATGCCCATGAGCACGACCATGTACAACTGGCCGGCGATCCCGATGAGCGATACGGCGAGCTTGGCCTGGTGGGTGCCCGGCGCGATGTCGCCGTAGCCGATGGTGGCGATGGTGATGGTGGCGAAGTAGACCAGGTCCATGTAGATGGATGCCGGATCGGCAGCAGCGACACCGCGAAGCGTGGCGGCATCCTGGTAGAACATGCCCTGGAGGCCGAACGCGGCGATCTCGATCAGGAGCAACATGCCGCACACCGCCGCCGAGATGATGTCCCGATCGATGCGACCGGGCCGCACCAGGTAGCGCATCACCTCCACGAAAATGAAGCTGAAGAAGAGCGTGTACACCACACTGATCCATAGCATGGCACCACGCGTATCGCTTTGGAATGGCAGGCTGAGGGGCAGCACCAGGACAAGCACGAAAAGCACGTTCCGAAGCCTCCGCTCCCACTTCCCCTTCTCCTGGAAGACACCGACGCTCCCAGCCCCCACCAGGATCATGTTGATCGGCCACACCACGCGCGCGTACAGGTCCATGTCGGTGAGCACCAGTCCGATGAACAGGTGCTGCACCAGCGCCACGAGTAGGAGCTCGTACTGGTAGCGCTGAAAGAACCGCCTATGCTCCGAACGGTTCACCGGCCCGCCTGTCCGATGTCCAGCCGATCGAATCGCCCTTCGCTGCCCACGTGGAACTGGAAGTAGGTGCGGAAGTCGCCCCATTGCTCGGTGTGGAAGGCACCTTCCAGCCGGGTCCCCTCGGCGTTCACTTGATCGATGCTGGTGAAACGCTCGTGGCCGCAGGCTTCCTCCACGAAACGCTTGAAGTCGCGCGGGTCGCCATCGTCGTAGAGCTTCGCATCCGTCGTGAAGAGCGCGTACCAGGCGGCCTTGTCGGCGTTCTGCCAGGCCGTGACGGCCTTCTTCACTTCGGGATGGTGGATCCTATTCAGGTCGATGGACATGGTGGTGTGTCGGTATCGGATGGTCGGTCGCTCACATCAGCACGCCGCGCTTCGGCTCGATCGGCGGCGGCAGCTCCGTCTCGCCGGTCATCTGCAGCAGGTCGATCTCGATGGTGCGGCACAAGGAGAGCATCGGGATGTCGTTGCCCAGGC
>JAGQVR010000397.1 GCA_020437875.1 Flavobacteriales bacterium | reverse complement strand
CTGAGCGGCTCCCTCGGTACCGGATACAGCGGTCGCGACATCCGCACGGTGGGCGATCCGGTGATCGGCGACCCGGTGATCATCGGTGCCACGGCGGGCGGCGAGGTGGTCTACGCACCGAACATCTCCTACAACACCGAGCTCACCCCCTTCAGCACCCAGCTGGACCAGAACCTGAACCAGAGCATCGGGTTCACGCTGAACATCCCGATCTTCAACAACATGCGGAACAACTATTCCGTGCAACAGGCGCGTGTGCAGCACGAGAAGACCCGGAACGGCATGACCAGCTTGCGCAACGATCTCCAGCGGAACGTCCTTGATGCGTTGGTACAGCAACGCTCCGCCCATCGCCAGTTCCTCGCGGCTTCCAAGGCCGTTGAAAGCGGGACCGTGGCCCTGGAGTTCGCGCAGGAGCGCTATGACCAGGGCGTGATCACGGTGATCGAGCTGAACACCGCCAAGACGACGCTCAACAACTCGACCGCGAACCTGATCAACGCCAAGTACCAGTACCTGATGGCCAGCAAGTACCTGGACATCCTCCAGGGCATCCCGGTGAGCTTGTGACGTGACTGGTGGCGATCTTCGCGCCGTGCCGCTCATCCTCTGCATCGAGACCGCGACGAAGCTCTGCTCCGTGGCGCTGGGCCGTGATGGTCAACTGCTCGCCCACCGCGACCTGGAGAGCGAGAAGCACGTGCACGCGGAAAAGGTGAACGTCTTCATCGAGGAGGTGACGCGTGAGGCAGGTGTTGCATGGAAGGACTTGGAGGCTGTCGCGGTCGGTATCGGTCCGGGTTCCTACACGGGACTGCGCATCGGGACGAGTGCCGCCAAAGGCCTGTGCTATGCCTTGGACATCCCCATCATCGGGATCAGCACCTTGGACACGCTCGTGGCTTCAGCGGAACGGTCCGGATCGGAACTCGGCGGGCACCTCTGGCCCATGATCGATGCGCGTCGCATGGAGGTGTTCACCAGACGTACGACACGGCACCAAGAGTCCAACATACAGGCCGCGCCAGTCGTCCTCGACGCGGACTGGATCGCAACGCATGCCCCTGCAACAGTGTTCGGTGATGGCGCGGACAAGGCCGCCACCCTTTGGGAGAGCGCTCCAGGCATTGTGCACTTAGCGGGCATCCGACCCTTGGCCTCCGCAATGCTGGCGATCGCCGAGGAGCGGTTCAAGGCCGGTGCCTTCGACGACCTGGCCTACCTGGTGCCCGACTACGGCAAAGCAGCCAATGTCACCCAGCCGCGCAAGCGCCCGGCCGTGTGATCGTCTCAGGACTTCCGGGCTCCCTTCTTCGCGAGGTCGGAGTCGAGCCACGCGGCGTACACTTCCTCCAGCTCCGCGTACCATTCCGCACCATACTGCCGCGTCAACGCATCCTTCAGGAAACGGAACACCGGCACGTCCAGCTTCGCACCACAGGTGCAGGCCGGCTTGCAGATGGGCCACTTGTGGTAGTTCAATCCATCGTGCTCGGCGAGCTTCACCACACGGATCGGATAGAGGTGGCAGCTGATCGGCTTGCGGAAGTCGACCGCACCGTCCTTCCAGGCCTTCTCGATGCCGCAGAGCGCGATGCCGTTCTCGAAGATGGTGAAGGCGCATTCGCCGCGCCCCTCCACCAGGGTGGTCACCAGATCGCCATCATCATCGATCTCGCTCACCCCGTGCTCCTCGATCGCACGTTGTCCCTTCTCCGGGATGTAGGGCTTGATCTTCGGCCAGAGCTTCTTCAACTTCGCGGCCTCCTCCTTTTCCAAGGGGGCACCGCTCTCGCCCGCCACACAGCAGGCACCCTTGCAGGCGTTCAGGTCGCAAACGAAGCGTTTCTCGAAGAGGTCCTCGCTGAGGAGCGTGCCGCGGTGTTCGATCACGCCGCGAATCTAGGTGCAGACCCGCCGTGGTGATGGTCCTTCTCCCATCTTTGCAACCGCGACGCTGAAGGTTTCCAGAGCGCTCGCACATCATCATGAGCACCAACGAGGACAAACTCAAGACCCTGATCGGCCATGCGAAGGAGTATGGCTACGTGTTCCAAAGCAGCGAGATCTACGATGGCCTGAGCGCCACCTACGACTACGGACCATATGGGGTCGAGCTGAAGAACAACATCCGTCGCTATTGGTGGGACGCCATGACCAAGCTCCACGAGAACATCGTGGGGATCGACGCGGCCATTTTCATGCACCCCACCACGTGGAAGGCCAGTGGCCACGTGGATGCCTTCAACGACC
>JAGQVR010000396.1 GCA_020437875.1 Flavobacteriales bacterium | reverse complement strand
CTTGTTCGCGCTGCTCCCCTATTCCATCGCGGCCTCCATTCAGTACCTCCTCATCACCCTCGCCTTCCTCGATGGGATCCGGCGCATCGACCGCCTGGTGCGCGAACGCTTGCTGCACGGAAAGGCACGGGCCTACCTCCCGCTCTTCCTCATCGCCCTGGCCGTGGTGGTGCACCTGCACCGCGAGCTGCACCTCGGCAACATCAACATGATGCTACTCTGGCTCCTGATCGTCGCCGTGGAACAGCTGGACCGTGGTCGCTTCGATCGCGGTGGCCTCCTGCTCGGTGCGGCGATCCTGGCCAAACCCCATTTCCTGGTCCTCTTCCCACTGCTCGTCCTCCGCGGCCAATGGCGCACCTTGCGGTCCAGCGCATTCGCCCTGCTCATCGGTGTCCTGCTGCCGGCGCTCCTCCTGGGCTGGAATGCGAACATTGCCGTTCATGTCGAGTGGTTGGGCGAGATGGCCAGGCACAATGCGGCCCTCATCTACACCGCCGGCGACGACCATCGGGCGGTGAACACCATCTACTCCTTCCTGCACCGCGCCGTGCTCGATCGTTTCCTGGGCGCACCAAGCAGCGGCGAGGCGTATGTCATCCTCGGCTTCATCATCCTTGCATTCGGCGCCTTCGTCCTGATGAACCGGCTCCGCAAGCGAACCGATGCCTTCCTCTTCGAGTTCTTGTTGCTCGTGGGTCTCGTTCCCAGCATCACGCTCACCGACACCGAGCACTTCCTCTTCGCGATGCCACTGGTGGCCTACCTGATCCATCGCCTGGTGCCGAAGGCCGATCCGCACTGGCTGGCCTTCCTGGCGGTCCCGTTCCTGTTCGGCTACGGCGGCAACTTCGAGGACGCCCTGGGCTCCTTCTCCGACGTGCTCGTGCGCTACGGTGCGTTGGGGATCGGCAGCTTCGGGATCCTGCTGCTGACCACTTGCGTGTGGCTGCGATCGAACCCAGGCGACCTAGGCGTGTCGAACCAACGATGATGCACCGAAGCCTGCTCCTCTCCGCCCTCCTCGCTCCAGGTCTACTGGTGGCGCAGGAACTCTACTTCCCGCCCCTGCTCGGCAACGTGTGGGAGACCACCGACCCGGAAGCGCTCGGCTGGTGTACCGACCAGATCCCGCCGCTGCTGCAGCTGCTGGAGGACAACGACACCAAGGCCTTCCTGGTGCTCAAGGATGGCCGCATCGTCATCGAGCACTACTTCGGCACCTTCACGCAGGACAGCAGCTGGTACTGGGCCAGCGCGGGCAAGAGCCTCACCGCCTTCCTGGTGGCCATGGCGCAGGAGGATGGTCTGCTCGACATCAACGCGCCCAGCAGCGACTACCTCGGGACGGGCTGGACCAGCTGCACGCCGGAGCAGGAAATGGCCATCACCGTGCGCCACCAGTTGACCATGACCACCGGCCTCGATGACAGCGGCGATGTGGACTGCACCGACCCCGCCTGCCTCACCTACCTCGCGGACCCGGGCACCCGCTGGAGCTACCACAATGCCGCCTACACCATGTTGGACGGCGTGATCGAGGGGGCGACCGGGCAGAACCTGAACAGCTACCTGCTCACCAACCTCACCGCACAGACCGGCATCTACGGACTCTACATCCAGCTGGGTTACAACAACGTCTTCTTCAGCCAGGCACGTGCGATGGCCCGCTTCGGCTTGTTGGCGCTGAATCACGGCACTTGGAACAGCACACCCGTGCTCGCAGACCAGAGCTACTTCACGGCGATGACCACGCCGAGCCAGGCTTTGAACCCCGCCTACGGCTACCTCTGGTGGCTGAACGGCGACGAGGGCTTCATGGTGCCGGGCGTGCAATTCCTCTTCCCGGGCAGCTTTATGCCGAACGCCCCGCTGGGTGCGTACAACGCCATGGGCAAGAACGGGCAGTTCCTCAACGTGGTGCCGGACCAGGGCCTGGTGCTGGTGCGCATGGGCAACGCCCCGAACGACGGCGCCTCCGTGCCCTTCCTCTTCAACGACGCCATCTGGGAGTACATGAACGCGGTGATGTGTACACCCACCTCGATCGATACTCCTTCAACGGCGCCGGGCCTCACCCTATACCCCAACCCGGCTGCGGATGTGCTGAACCTCACCTTGCCCTTCGGAACCAGCGAAGGTGAACTGCGCATCGTGGATGCGATGGGCCGCGTGGTGGTCACGAAGCAAGTACGTTCCACCACAGAGCGTATTGACCTGCGCGACCTGGCTCCCGGAAGCTACCGTTGCTTGCTGAC
>JAGQVR010000395.1 GCA_020437875.1 Flavobacteriales bacterium | reverse complement strand
TGGTGCCCGTGGAACAGGGAGGCAGCCGCATTGCCATCGTGTTCAATGGCTCCCCACTCTTCACTGGCGACGCTGGTTCCGGTGAGAGCGAGATCCGCCGCTGGATCATCGAGAACGACTGGCTGGAGGGCATCGTCGCATTGCCGGACCAGCTCTTCTACAACACCGGTATCAGCACCTACATCTGGGTCCTCACCAATCGCAAGACCAAGCAGCGCAAGGGCAAGGTGCAACTTATCGATGCCCGGAGCTTCTTCGTGAAGATGAAGAAGAGCCTTGGCAACAAGCGGAACCGGATCGGCGACGGCACGGAGAACACACCCGACCAGATCTCCGTCATCACCAAGCTCTACGGGGAGTTCATGAATGGCGCGACCCACACCTTCACCATCGATGGGAAGGAGGTGCGGCGGGAGGTGAGCAAGGTGTTCCCGAACGAGTACTTCGGCTACCGGAAGATCATCGTCGAGCGACCGCTGAAGCTGAACTTCCAAGCGAGTCCAGAGCGCATCGCCCGGCTGGATGAGGTGAAAGCCTTCGCCAATCTGGCCACCAGCAAGAAGGTGAAGAACGAGGCGCAGCGCCAGAAAGAGATCGAGGCTGGGAAGCGGCGGCAGAAGGAGATCAAGGACCTGCTGGCCCGGATGCCCGCTGACAAGCTCTACCTCGACCGCAAGGTCTTCCTCACCGACCTGAAGAAGCTGGCCAAGGAGGCAGGAACGACCTTGGATGGCTCCGAGACCAAGGCCATCCTTGCCGCCCTGAGCGAGCGCGATGCGGATGCCAAGGTCTGCACGGATGGAAAGGGGCATCCCGAGCCCGATACGGACCTCCGGGACTCCGAGAGCGTGCCGCTCACCGAACGGATCGAAGCCTACTTCGAGCGCGAGGTGCTGCCCCACGTGCCTGATGCGTGGATCGACACCACCAAGACCAAGGTGGGCAACGAAGTCCCGCTGACGCGCGAATTCTACGTGTACACCCCGCCGCGCCCCTTGGAAGAGATCGAGGTGGAGATCTCCGGTCTGGAGAAGGAGATTGTGTCCATGCTAAAGGACATCACGGCATGAAGGGCTTGGAGGGCCTCGAACAGCTTCTGGCGGAATTGCCCGAAGAAGGGCAGCGCTCACGCCCTGACCTGTTCTCCATTTCCGGTTTCCCCCATTACGAGGATGTGCTGAGCAATTGGTACGCCTACTTCATGGACCCGAGCGGTCCGCATGGATTGGGCACCCTGTTCTTGGAGGTCCTGCTGGAACTTGCCAACGCGAAGGACGCCGTGACGATCGGGAGTTCGATGGCGGTGAAGCGTGAATTGACCACACCCGAGGGCAAAGCCATCGACCTCGTCGTTCATGACGGGGAGGAGACAGGGGAGGGGATTGCCGAGGCCATGAACGCGATTGTGATCGAAAACAAGGTGTACCACCACTTGAACAATCGGCTCGACCTGTACTTCAATGCCGTGCGTGCCGAGAGCAAGACGGGCATTGTGCTGGGCTTGAAGAGGACCGAGACAGGTCATGCATCCTTTGTATCCGTGACCCACCGCGACCTGATCGATGCGGTCGTTCGTCGCCTTCCTATTACCGCGAGGGTCCCGGAGCCTCATCGCCAATACTTGATCGACCTGCACCAGAACATCCACGAACTCACCGCTCATATGGAGTACTCCAACGAGGTTGAATTCTTCCTGAAGAACACTGAACTGATCCAACGGGTGAACCGGCTGGAGAGGAAGTTCAAGGAGTACCTGAAGGGGCAGCTTGGAACGGTTGCTACTGAACTGGGTGTCCGGCTGTACCCGAGTGCGCAAAAATGCTGGTACCTGTGTTTGCCCAAGGACGATCAAGTCTATTACTCCGTGTTGCTCGATGACGTGCTTGCTCAGGGAACTGACCTGATGGTCGTCGTCGAGTTGCATGATACGGAGGGCAAGGACCTGCAACCCTTCTATGATGCGGTAAAACCACTCCTCAAGTCGGACACTCATGCAGATCCACCACTCCACAACCATGGAGCAAATTGGATCCAATACGCGACCATCCGGATCCCGATGAGTGCCGCTGAGGACGGGACGCTCAGCGAGACTATCCTACAGCGGATCCAACAGGATCTCGCACCCATCCTTGAGAAGGCGGATGAGTTCATGAAGCCCAAGACCGCACCGAAGAACGTCTGATCCCGATCCCATGAGCGACATCAAACTCTTTCGCACGAAGGCGGGCAAGGCGACCGAACTCAAGGGCACCTCCGTGGCCTTGGAGAAGTCGT
>JAGQVR010000394.1 GCA_020437875.1 Flavobacteriales bacterium | reverse complement strand
ACCCCAAAGCCTGTGCTTCCTGTCACCCTCATCCCGGCCCGATCCAATTCGAGTCCTTGGAACGGATCGTTCCAGATCAACCAAGGGCCGTCAAGGTCCAACAGATCCGCCGAACCGGAAAGCGCGAACATCGTTGCGCAGCCCAACGAACTCTCGCTCATCGATCCCAGCATGACCCGCAGCCCAAGTGCTCTTGCCCGCGCTGCCATCCGCTCCGCGCTATCCAGACCCCCGCACTTCATCAGCTTCAGGTTAACCCCACCGAACGCTTCTGGCGCTCTTTCGATGTCCTCGAACGCTTGAATGCTCTCATCCCCGTAAATGGTCACATTCGTCCGGTCCTTCAAGGCCTTATGTAGGTCCCAGCGGTCCTTTGGGAACGGTTGTTCGATCCCGACCAACCGCTCCGGCCCGACCATGGCGATAACAGCCTCGGCTTCAACCGGATCGACCCACCCTTGGTTCGCGTCGAGGAACAAGGGGCGTTGATCCACCCGCATCAACTCCTGAAGGACCTCCACGTCGTTTCTCGCGCCAACCTTGACCTTCAAGACGGGCGAATCAGGCAACTCGTTGATCTTCATGAGAATACCGTCGACGTCGGAATGCCCCAAGGTCACCATGGCCGATGCTCGACGGTGTGGGCCCAGATGGTGCGGTAATTCACTTTCATATTGCACACCTATCAGATTGTACAACAACGACCTATAAGCCGCAATAAAAGCCGCCCTGGCCGGCGGGGATAATGTGTCCAGATCAGTGGCTGGGATGCTTCTCTCAGTGATCCGGTCGCCGTGCTTCAACCAAAACACAACAAGCTCCTCATGGACAGTCGCTTGCGAAAAGTCGAGGTAAGGTGGCAGGGTCGCCTCACCGTAACCCACCTCGCCGGCATGACTCAATCGAACGAAGACCGAATCAGTCCCATCGCGAACACCATGCGCCGTTCCGAAGGGATGAATGAATAAAAGCCTGTAGTTGGCCAAGGCTAGCTCCACAGTACGAAGATGCAGAATGGAACGGCCCCGAAGGGTCACCTCCGGGGCCGTTCAACATGGTGTGCGCAAGACCTACTTCACCATGTAGTAGATGTTGGTCAGCCACTTGGTCGTGTCCTTCTCGGTCATCGGATCAGTGATGTACTCCTCCACTACGTTCCCATAGTGGTCAAGACCCTTCTCCTTGATGTACCCGTCCATGGCTTCGTGGGCACTCCCGCTCTTGTCATACGCGCCGTGGTAGGCGATCATGAGCATCCTACTCGCCGGGATCACATGTGTGTCGAAACCAGGGACCGTGGTGTTCGCATCGCCCTTCACGGGGAATCCGGCCATCATGTCCGCCGTCTGATCCTTCTCGTTCCACTCCCAGAACACACCACTTGCAGGTCCGGCGATCTCCACCCCGGCGGCACCGGCGGCAGCTGCGGACGCAGGTAGGTTCTTGCCATAGAAGGCCTTCATGTCGGCCCACTTCACCTTCTTGTTCCGTTTGCCCACATACACGAGTTCCGGTCGGTCCATGGTCTCGATCATATAGCCGCCGTAGGTCTTCGAGGCCATCGCAGCCATCCGTTCGGCCTGGTCGGCTTCGGTCTGCTCCTTCAGCATAGCCAGGCCGCGTTCGAAGTCCTTGCCGATCATGGCGTCCATATCCATGAACTTACCCATCACCTTGCTCATGAAGTCGTTGTTCCCCTCCATGGCCCAAGTCACCTTCGTCCCCTCTCCTTCCGGCTCCAGTTCGACCAAGGCATCCGCCTCTGAAGACCAGGGTTCAATGAACTTCAATCGGTTCTTGACCAACCTGTCCGGCACGAGCGAATCGATCCGCTGTTCTCCCTTGCCGACATCCTTGTTCCCTTCCCAGCGCGAAATGGCCCCGACCGTTCCGTCGGTCCCTTCCATCGACTTCTTCATGTTGGGGTCATAGGCGTTCCACGGGCTCCACTTGTCCATGGCGGCCAGGGTGCTTACATGGCCGTAAACGACCGAGGGCGGTGCATCGATGGTCACGGAGCGTTCGTAGCGGTAGGTGTCTGGTCCGATCAGGCCGAGGATCACGATGATGGCGAACAAGGCCAGCAGGATGATCAGGAGCGTCTTCAGTATCCTCATGGTGGTTGGATTTGTCCGAAAGATGCAACGGAACCGCTGGAATCCATCCCAGAGGACCAGGATATTGCCCTGGGCGTTGGCATGGTCTTTTCTTTGTGAGCACCATCCTATCAACGACAATGACCACCCCCCGCACCCTCCTGGCCATCGTGGCCGCCGGCACGCTGCTCAC
>JAGQVR010000393.1 GCA_020437875.1 Flavobacteriales bacterium | reverse complement strand
ACCGTCGCGAACACCGTGGCACCCGCCATACTGGATCTCGCCCCCTTCGACACGCCGCTGATGATCGAACTGGGCGACCTGGCCACGCTCGGCGTCGATTCACCCACGGTGAAGTGGAACGAGGAGTTCGGCCACCTGGAGGTGAACGCCGGGGATCACTTCGGCATGCTCATCACCGAGGAACCCGCCGACCTGGCGCGCTTGAAAGCCGACCTCGACCGCGACATGTTGCGCAAACACACGGTGCTGGAGGAAGGTCCGGAGAAGCTGGTGTACCGCTCGGAATTCCCCGACGATGCGGGCACCTACATCCATTTCTACCGTACGGTGCAGGTGGGTGATCGTGAGTTCGTGATCACCGATGCGGAGGAACGGCGCTTCAACGAGGCTGACGTGGCGCGAATGGTCGGTTCCATCAAGGCGCGCGAGGCGGTATGAGGACCGTGATCCTGCTCGCCTTCCTCGGCCTTCATGGCTTCGTGGCCGCCCAGCCCGATGCGAAGTGGCTGGAGCGTCTTGAGCACTATTGGGCGGAGATCGACTCGGCCTACCGGGACACGCTGCATTCCCCCCTGCCGAAGGAGGAGCGCGTGCACTTCACCAACCTGCCACGGTTCGCGGCGGACAAGGCCTATTGCGTGACCGCTCGTTATGAGCCCGGAGCGGGCGAGGTCTTCGGCATGAAGACCAGCACCGAGCGGGAGCCGAAGTACCAGCAGGTGGGTACCCTTCACTTCACCTTGGAGGGCGTTGACGAGCAGCTTACGGTGTATCGCAACATCGACCTGAGCCGCTTGGACGGCTATCGGAACTACCTGTTCGTTCCCTTCACCGACCTGACGAACGGCGAAAGCACTTATGGCGGTGGCCGCTATCTGGATCTGGAGGGGCCGCTGGGGGAGACCGTGGAGTTGGACTTCAACCGGGCCTACAACCCCTATTGTGCGTACGGGGGGCACTATTCCTGCCCGATCCCACCGGAAGAGAACCATCTGGAGGTGGCCGTGCGGGCGGGGGTGCTCAAGCACCACGATTGAGTTCGAACGGCCGAGGTGCAACCTCTTGGTCGATCCGCCGTACACACGGCGTCGAAAAGCCTTAGGAATACCGGCCCGGATCGGTTATCCTTGCAGCTTGACCGGAACTACCCCCATGCGATCCCTGTACCTCCTATTCACCGCTGCCCTGAGCCTGCCAGTTAGTGCTGGTGTGATCGTGCTCGAGGGTAATTACCAGGGCAAGAACCTGTTCATCCAGAACCCCTTCTCCGAAGCCGGGGTGGGTTTCTGCGTGTTCGAGGTCACGGTGAACGACCAGATCGCCACCGATGAGATCAACAGCAGCGCCTTCGAGGTGGACATGAACAACTTCGGCCTGAAGCTGGGCGACAAGGTGGTGGTGAAGGTCAAGCACAAGGATGGCTGCACCCCCCTGGTCCTGAACCCGGAAGTGCTGAAGCCGAAGAGCACCTTCGATATCGTGAAGCAGTCCATCGGCAGCGATGGCACCTATACCTGGACCACCACCAACGAAACAGGCGAGCTTCCGTTCATAGTGGAACAGAAGCGCTGGAACAAGTGGGTGAAGGCGGGTGAGGTGATGGGCGTGGGCAAGCCCGGCGAGCATACCTACGAGTTCAAGGTGACCCCGCATAGCGGCGAGAACACCTTCCGGGTGAAGCAGGTGGACCTGAGCAAGCGTGCCCGCTACAGCGAGACCGTGAGCTATGCCTCCAGCACCGCGCCGATCACCTGGGGCCCGCCCAAGCCGAAGGAGGAGATCATCTTCAGCGGGAACACCCTGTTCGAGATCTACGACCAGTACGGCAACATCGTGAAGCGCGGCTATGCCGATCGCGTGGAGGTGGCCTCCCTGAAGAAGGACCTCTACTACCTCAACTACGACAACAAGATGGGGGAGACCTTCATCAAGCGCTGATCCTTCCAGCCAGGATCATTGGAAGCCTCCTGTTCGGGAGGCTTTCTTCTTTTCGGAACTTCGCCGCATGATCCGTATCGAGCACATCGGCATCGCCGTGAAGGACCTTGCCGCGGCCGAGGAGTTGTACCACAAGCTGCTGGGCGTGCCGAGTTACAAGCGTGAGGGCGTGGAGAGCGAAGGCGTCATCACCTCCTTCTTCCAGGTGGGGCCGAACAAGATCGAACTGCTGGAAAGCACCCGGCCGGACGGACCCATCGCCAAGGCCATCGAGAAGCGCGGTGAGGGCATCCACCACATCGCCTACGAGGTGGCCGACATCCGTGCGGAGATGGCTCGACTGAAGGCGGAGGGC
>JAGQVR010000392.1 GCA_020437875.1 Flavobacteriales bacterium | reverse complement strand
GACCCGCGCCAAGCGCATCCGGGAAACGGTGGAGCAGGCGGCGCGGAACGTCCGGGCGAACCACTTTCGGCGGTAGGGCAAGCGTTGCCGAAGGGCGATCTTCGTGGTCATGAGCACCTCGTTCAAACCGGCTGGCTACAACTCGGTCTCCCCCTATTTCATCGTCCCGGAAGCGGAGCGCTTCATCCAGCTGATGAAGGAACTCTTCGGCGCAAAGGAGCTTAGGCGCTACGACATGCCCGATGGCAGTCTCATGCACGCGGAGCTGATGCTCGATGATTCGGTCATCATGCTGGGCCAGGCGTCGGAGAAGTACCCGGCGGTGCCCATGGTCATGCACGTGTACGTGCCGGATGTGGATGCAGCGTACGAGAGGGCCATGGAGTTGGGCTGCGAGGCGGTCGAGGCACCGAAGCAAGGCGAGGGTGACCCGGACCGTCGGGCCTCCTTCAAGGACTACGCCGGCAATTGGTGGAGCGTGGGTATGCAGCTTTAGGCAGAGCGTCGTCTCGATCTACCGCTGCTCCAAATGCGCCTTGATTCCATCCCAAGTCTGTCGCTTGGCCACGGTAACATAGTGCTCGACATCAGTCGGTGTTAGCGGCTGATGATATAGCCACTCTTTCCTGGTATCGGGCCGTCCAGGCACTTCCACAGAGTACTTGTACAGGCTGAAGCTCACCTTCATGTTGCCGTGTGCGTTGAAGATGTTCGTGCCAGCACGGAGATAGTCATCGAAAGAAACCGTCATCGAGAGCTCATCCAAGCTATCAAGCGTCAGATCTTTGAACTGATCGGGTCGTCCGGCAAGTAGAACAGATTCTGCTTTCGCGCGCCGCGCGCGGAACTCCAATTCGTTGAAAGCGTTGTCCATCGCCCGAATGCAACTCGTGCGTTCGTAGACGGTGCCGTGCGGATGCCCGACCTTCACATGGTACCTCGTCGTCTTGAAGAACTCCTCGAAAGGAATCATCGCATCGATGAAGCGCTGGAACAATGGGCGGAGTGACAGGCGATAGGTCTTGGAAAGGATTTCCTCCGATCTTTCGAGCCGAGGCCCCTCGGTCTCTTTGTTGCGCAGCTTGAACAATGCGATCTCCTTGTCCACATCGCTGGGCTCCTCAACGGACTCTCCCTTCCCCGCTTTTATCGCCAGTTCCAGCGCCCACACTTCCGCTTCGGCCAGGTATTCGGCGAACGGGGTCATGTCGCCCGCATCCGCCAGCTTCAAGCAGCGCAGGTAGTTCGACTTGTCCGCGCTTTTCACCACCAGCGGCATGAGGCCGTGGCGCATCAGGTGGTAATTCACGAGCAACCGTGCGGTGCGCCCGTTGCCATCACCGAATGGATGGATGACGATGAAGCGGTGATGCAGGATCGCGGCCTTCTGGACTGGGTGCAGGTCGGAGGGTTCGTTGTACCAGCTCATCAAGTCCTGCATCATTCCGGGAACTTCTTCCGGGCTGGCATAATGGAAGAGTGAGCCATCCGGTTGCCGCACGACGTTCCCGGTCTTCTTGTACTTCCCCGGAATGACCTCGATCCGTGTGGGCTGGCCATCGGCCGTGATGGCCTCTTTCCAGAACGGCTCCTTCAAGAGCACTTCATTCAGTGAGCGTACATCGCTCTCCGAGATCGAACGGTCATTGTCCTGCGACCATTCCTTTACCATGGCGACGGCGACATCGTGGGCCTTCATCTCCTCGAACTCGCGCATGGTGTGTCCACCGTTCGTCTGCCCATGTACCAGCAGCAGGAAGGTCTCGCCGTAGGTGAGTGTATTACCCTCGATGTGGTTGCTGTTGTAGTTCCACTCCAGCCGCAACTTCTGCCAGAGGCGCTGCTCATGCTCGGGCTTCAAGGGTCTGAGCGACTCGAACTCCGCCTTCAGGGAATCAACAAGGGCGAGGGTGTCGGAAAGCATGATCGTCCAGTTGACGGCAAAGGTGGCAAGTCGTATCGAGCAAGATAGTCGGACGCTTGCTTCGTTCTACTTTTATACCATGGCCACCAAGACCAAGAAGAAGACGACCGACTGGGCACTCGCACCAGCCCCCGAGAGCACCGACCACGTCAAGATCAACGCGCAATACGAGCTCTTCATCAACGGCAAGTGGCAAAAGCCCAAGAGCGGCAAGTACTTCGACACCATCAACCCCGCCAACGAGAAAGTCCTCGCGCGCGTTGCCGAGGCGGGTGAGGCCGACGTGGACGCCGCCGTGAAGGCCGCCCGCAAGGCCTACGACACGGTGTGGAGCAGGATGCCCGCGAGCGAACGTGCCAAGTACATCTACCGCAT
>JAGQVR010000391.1 GCA_020437875.1 Flavobacteriales bacterium | reverse complement strand
GATACCGCGGATGACACGTGGATGCCCGACCGGCTCTATGACAAGCACGTGGGCGATTCGATCATCACACCCACGGCGATGGCGATCATCGATAGCGTGTACATCATGCGTGATAGTGTTACCCTGCGGATGCTCGGTGATCAATACACGGTATATGCCGCGCAGCTCCGGGTCCGCGACCTCTACCGACCTGACCGCTGGTTCGAGGCCCGTCCGCTGGTGATCTATGCGAACGGGGAGCCGGTGATGGGCAAGTCAGCGGAACTGGAACCCTTGCGCATCCGGTACAGCCTCGCCACGGTGACGACCGACCAGGGCCCGACGATGGGACATGGTGGCCCGATCCCCGCTACTGGGGGACCGCGCATCGCTGTCGGCATCAACGTGGCCGAGTCCGAATTCCTGGTGATGCAGGCGATCGTCTTCCCGGGTATCAACATCCTGTGGATCGGGTGCGTCCTGTTGTTCATCGGCACCTTCATGGCGGTATGGCAGCGGGTGAGGTGATATTGGATGCCTATCTTCGGGGAACGAACCGCGACCATGTCCACCACGGAACTCAGGAACAAGATCCGCTCGTTGCTTGAGAAGGAATCGAATGAGGTCGTACTCCTTCGGATCAGTGAGATCCTCGAACAAGCTGAACAGGAAGAGCGCTTAAGCGTGATCATGACCGCTCGAGTGGCAGAAGCACAAGCCGAGTACAGGTCCGGACGCGGCATCCCTGCAGAAGAGGTACTTCGCCGGATCAAGGAGGACATGAGGAAATGATGGTGGTGTTCCAGCCGTTCGCCTATGCGCGGCTATTGGAGATCCTTGACTACGTGACCGAACATCAAGGAGCTGAACAAGCTGAAGCGTTGGCTGAACGCATCGTGAACCGGGCTCTGGAGTTAGGCATGCATCCAAGACTTGGCGCTGTCGAATATCTGATCAATGACCCGGAACAGGAATATCGGCGATTGGTCGAAGGACACTATAAGATCATTTACTGGATCAGCGCGCGAGATGTCCGTATCGCCGACATCTTTGATTCACGCAGGGACCCTTCAGATATGTTGCGACGACCATGAGCAGAACCCTCCTCATCGGCACCGGTCGGGCGGCTTTCCATCTGGGGCATGCGATCCAACGGGGCGATGGAGGTCTCGTGGGTATCGCGGGAAGGAACATCGAACACGCCCGCGAGCTGGCATCAGAACTGGACACCACAGCATTCCACTTGAACGAAGCACTTCCTGATGCCGACCTCATCTTGATCGCCGTGAGCGATGACGCCATTTCCGATGTGGCCATGAACATACCGGCAGGTGATGCCGTGGTCGCCCACACGAGCGGTGCCGGCGATCTGGACAAGCTTCTTCCCCATCCCGACCGCGGTGTCCTTTGGCCGATCATCGCACTGAGCCCAGGCGAACCAATGGATCTTTCCCGGGTACCCCTGGTTATCGATGGCAATTCGGAGCACGCCCGTACCACCTTGATGGAACTGGCCTCCAGTCTGAGCGTCCGTGTCAACGCACTCGATCATCAGCAGCGGGAACTGGTGCATGCGGCCGCGGCCATCAGCTTGAACCTGCCGACCTACCTGCTCGCGCGGTCGCAGCAGCTCCTGCAGGACAAAGGCATCGACCCGGACATCCTGGTACCTGCCTTCGTGGCCATGGCGCGCAGGGTGGAGGCCATCGGAGCGTTGGAAGCCCTTACGGGCCCGGCACGTCGTGGCGATCTGGGAACGATACATCACCACCTCGATCGCTTAACGGACGATCCCGAACTTCGCGCCGCCTATGCCAGGCTCAGCAGCATGATCCTGCGGGCTCACGGGCATTCGGACCATGGACACACGGACCTATAAGGAACGGCTGGCGGGACTCAAGGCGTTCTGCTTCGATGTGGACGGCGTGTTCACCGACGGCCGCAACCTGCTCATCCCGGGGATCGATCCCGTGCGCACCCTGCACTCACGCGACGCCTACGCGGTGCAGCACGCCATCAAGGAAGGCATGCGCATCATCGTCATCACCGGCGGGCATAGCGATGGATTGACCGAAGCCTTCGCGCGCATGGGCGTGGTGGAGTACTTCGATCACCAAACGGACAAGGTGAAGCGCCTGGAGCATTTGATCGAGGCCACCGGCCTGGATCCAGCGACCACCGCCTACATGGGCGATGACATCCCGGATATCCGCGTGATGCAGCGCGTTGGCTTTCCCTGCTGCCCGGCGGATGCGGCACCCGAGATCAAGGCGATCAGCACCTACGTGAGCCATGCCAACGGCGGACACGGTTGCGTGCGCGACCTGTTG
>JAGQVR010000390.1 GCA_020437875.1 Flavobacteriales bacterium | reverse complement strand
TCAGTGATGAGGCGTTCGAGAACCTGTTCTTCGGATTGAACTGGGAGATAGCCCGTGGAGGTTCATTATTCTTCGGAGCCCACTACGGTCGTGTGAACACCTTCACACCCACCAGCGATGACTTCCAGTTCGGCTTAACACCCATCACTCAGGAAGGTTTCGAACTGGCAACTGATACCAAATGGCAACTCGCTCCCGGCTTGTCCAACCTCTCCAAATTGAGCCTGGATCAGTTCTGTTTTGGCGCCAACATTGATCTAAGATTGATCACTAGGCTGTTCAGTAATGGAGGTTCGGGTTCACCTGATGCCGTGAACCAATGAAAACCCCCCACTATTGGCTTCTCAGCCTAGGTCTCATCGCCTGTGGCGATCTGCGCTATACTTCTGTTGACCTATCCTTTGTACATGATGCAAGTGTCAATGCCGGTGATATGGTCTCGCGGGCAGCACTAGCTGACGAACTCGAGCGCATCGTAATCGACATCGCCACCGAAAAGGGGAAGGTTGATATAGCTCATCTGCGAACAGGTGATATCCTGGTCTTGGAATCGAGGCCAAAGACCACCATGCAGATCCGGAGTATGATCGACCAGATAAGAGTACAGGCGGGTTTAGAGCCAGCAGATTGGGAGTTGAAACCGCTCGCTGAATCGAAAGGAGATAAGCACAGGTAACATTAGAAGAGGGGCTCGCAATTCTACACGGTTGGAAATAACCGATGGACACAAGGGGCTTACGCCATTGTGGGTATGCGCCTCAACCTGATCACCACCAACGAAACCACACACCAAATGACCCATCGCGTGATCGCTTTCCACCCGGCCATTGCTTCCACCGGTAACTCAAGCCAGGTGGCTGAACAAATGGAAGCCGCCATCCGGAAGGAGGCTGAACAGGGCTGGACCTTCGTAGCCCACACCACCTCACAGACCCTTGTCCGTGGAGATACGGGATGTTTCGGCATCGGCGCAAAACCGGACACCAGCACCCAGCTGCAATTCCTCATCTTCAAGAAGGGGTGAGCTGGCTCTTGCGATGGCTCATCCGTGCGTACTGGGCACTCGTGCCTGAGCGTTCGCGCCGCACCTGTTTGTTCAAGGAATCCTGCTCGCGGTATGTGTATCGCATGGCCCTTGAGCACGGTGCCAGGGCGGGCTGGAAGGCTTTGGTCGGGCGATACCGCCAATGCAGGTCTGGCTACACCTTCGTCGAGCGGAATGGCAACGTCGAACTGAAGACGGCGGGTGGGGTATACGTTCCGATGGACGAACTCGTCAGTGCATTGTTCAGTCGTCCAGGTGCGGAATGACCACGGTATGGGCGACCGTATACCATTTCACACGCATGAAGTAGGTTTGAAGGCCCCGCGCCGAATGACCATCCTACACCCGATCACGGACCTTCTGTTCGACCTGTTCCCCGAAGCAAATGGCGAGCGTAAAGCCCTTGTCGATGCCATGCGCCGTTTCTACACCACGGGAGGCGTAGAGCCCAACGTCACCGTCCAAGACGATATGGTCCAGGTGGTGCTGGATGTGGAGTCCGCGAAGGAGGAGCAACGCACCTACCAGAAGGCCGTGGCCGATTGCGAGGCCGGTGAGTATGCCAAAGCCCGCACCTTGTTGGAGGACCTCATTACCCGTCGCCCAGCGCACTCGGAGTACCACCGCCTACTGGGACAAGTGGTTGCCGAACTGGGCGAACCTGAAGCCGCCATCGATCACTTGATCGACGCCCTGCGCTGGGACCCGAAGAACACGCACGCCCTCATCATGATGGGCAATCTGCAGGCGAAGCATCGGGCGGATATCGACACGGCGATGCGCTACTATGAAGCGGCGCTGGCCGTGGACCCCAAGGACCATCTGGCCGCCAATAACATCGCTGCCCAATTCCTGCAGCTGGGCCAATGGGATAAGGCGGAGGATTGGTTCGAGAAAGCCATCTCCATCAGGCCGGACTACCCCAATAGCCACCACGGTGCGGCCATTGTGGCTGAGCGCAAAGGCGACCTTGACTCCGCGCTATTCGCGGCTACCGAAGCATTGCGGAACAACCCGAAACAGGACGAGCTTTACAGACAGAGCCTCGCCCTCGCCCGCCACGCGGCGCACGAGTTGGTCGGACGGGACCTGGGGCGCACCGTCGTGCGCCGCCTTTCCGAGGAACTGCACCAGAGCAGCGGCCGACCCGTGCGCAGCGTGGCCGATGACAGTATCCCGACCGCCGCCAGATTGGAGGTGGCTGAGGTGTACCACCGGCCGGACCATGTGGTCCGCTACAAGCCCGGCTACCCTTGCGTGGAACACCT
>JAGQVR010000389.1 GCA_020437875.1 Flavobacteriales bacterium | reverse complement strand
GAACATCTCCCAGAACAGGCAGATCCGGTCCGCCTCCACCAGGTCGTCGAGCACCGTGCGGGTCTCTGCTTCTTGATACCGGATGCTCATGCCTCGTTATCGCTGCGCCGCAAATGGGACTCCGGCGTGTACCGCTTCTTGTACCGCTCCAGGTGCTTCAGCCACAGGTTGCGGCCGATGCCCTGCACATAGGTGCCCAGGGCGGAAGTGAGCGCGAAGTCCGGCCCCGTGATGTGCAGGTAGGCCACCAGCATGGCCTCCTGGATGATGTCCAGCGCCTCCTCGCGCGTGCCGCTGTTGTCGCGCACGTACTTGATCAGCCCCGGCCGCACCAGCTCGTACACCCGCTCCACGACCTTCCGGTCGTGCGCACGCAGGCCCTCGAGCAGCTCCTGGTCGGACATGCCGACAAATTAATCGGCTCCGGCCGATAACGCGTGGTCGGCGACCGGCATACACCCCCGAACGGCGACGAACGCGGTTCGGGCGGGTGCCGAAAAGCCCTGGAGAGAGTAGGCCAAGATCCTTTCATCATGAACACGTTCCCATTTCAACTCGCAGCCATCGGACTTGTGGTCCTGATGACCGGTTGCACAAAGACCGGCGTCGTAGAACCGGCTTCCAGCGTTCCAACGACGGAGAATGAAGGAGGCGAAGGACCGGGCAATGGTGTAGTACACACGTTGTCACCATCCCAGCTTAACCGCCTCTGCCCGGAACATTTGTCCGGAGATGAGCACTTCACCAGTTCGGTCGATATGCTCGCGAGCGTGGAGCTCTTCCTACAGGGAGACCGGCAGGTTTGGATGCGGACCACCTTCGATCTACAGGAGCCCGATCAGGATGGTACACATGCAAGGCTGGTCCAGGAAGATCTGATCCATGAAGTGGAACCCGGTTCCAAGATCCGCCGGATCGTGACAAATGAGATGGCAGAATGGATGGATACACTGGTGGAACAGGGTGAGGTCCGGCAGGACTTTTCCGATCCGGACAGCCCCGTGGAGCGCTTCCAGGTGAAAGCCCTCACCCCCGGCTCGGATGTGGGGGCCTGCAACGGCAACCGGGCTTACCTCACGGTCAAGTTCAATTCCATTCGCATCGAAGTGCTGGAGGACTGAAGAAGTCCGGACCTGGGGCCCAGCATCCTCGGCATCGTGCTGGGGATCCTGGGCTTCATGTACCTCATCACCACCCGAACACCATCCACGCCCGCCATTCCAGCGCAGCCCCGCGCACCATGCGCACCACCGCCGGGGCGGGGGAGTAGCCCTGCTTCACCAAATGCTCGTGCACCTCGAGTTGTCCGGCGAGTAGGGTGATGTGGTCCTTCAGCGGCAGTAGCCAGCGTTGCAGCTCCAGGCCTATGGCGGGGTGGTCGGCGATGATAAGGCCTTCGCCGGCCAGGGGTAGCAGGAAGCCCCGCACCCGGCCCTGCTCCAGCCAGACGCGGCTCAGGTAGTCGTGCTCCCGTAGCCAGGTGCTGCGGTCCTCGCCGGTGGCGCGGCGGTCCAGGTGGCAGATGGCCAGCCAGTGCTCCGGGCCGGCGGGTACCACCTCGGCCAGATGGGCCTGCTGGTGGCGGCCGCCCGCGTAGCGGACCAGCTCGCCCTGCGCCTCGAAGCCGAAGCGCCGGAACCAGTCCGCGCTTTCCGGAGGGGCCATCACCACCTGGGAGGGCAGGGCCTCGCGGTCGCAGGTGGCTATGAAGTCCTGCATCAGGGCCGTACCGACGCCTTCGTTCATCCAGGTGGGTGGCACAACCAGGTCCGAAAGGTGGGCGCTGGCGGCATGGCGGATGGCCAGCAGGTAGCCCACCAGCTCGCCCTCCACCCAGGCCCCGGTGGCCAGCGCGTAGGGGGTGTGCAGGTGCCAGTTCAGCCGCCCCAGCGCCTCGGGCTCCTCGGGCGTGAAAGCCGCGGCGGTGGCCAGGTCCTGGGCGCGCAGCGCAGCGATCCGGGGGTGGTAGCGATTCTTCATCATTTCACAGGTCAGCGGTCAGCCTTCATACTTCCCCCAGTTCGGGTGAACGGATCGGACACAACGGGGGCATTCCATTTCCACATCCCCACATTTCACACTTCTGTTGGTGTCGTTGGTCGTTGCAGGTTTGATGTTGGATGTTGCAGGTTGGATGTTGCAGGTTGGATGTTGAAGGTTGCGGCAGCACCCCAGGACTTCACACTTCAGAATTCACCCTTCACCCTTCACCCTTCCGCCCGCTCGGGTGGACGGGGTGGACACGGTAGGCGCATTCCAATTCCACATCCCCACATTCCCGCATTTCCACATTCTGCGTTCAGCGTTCAGCCTT
>JAGQVR010000038.1 GCA_020437875.1 Flavobacteriales bacterium | reverse complement strand
CGCATCCTGATCGGTGGGCTGTTCACGAGCTACAACGGTTCGATCCCAGCAGGGCGGGTCGCGCGACTGCAGCGGGATGGATCCTACGACGCGACGTTCGTCACCGGCTCCGGCTTCAACAGCTGGGTGTACGCATTGACCGTACAGGGCGACGGTAGGATCCTCGCTGGAGGCGACTTCACCAGTTATAACGGCAGCACGCGGAACAGGCTCGTGCGCTTGAACGCGAACGGTTCTGCGGACACGGGCTTCACCATCGGCAGTGCCTGCAACAACTGGGTCTATGCCATCACCTGGCAGCCGGAAGGTCGCGTGACGGCGGCGGGAGGCTTCACCACCTTCAATGGTGCCGCGCGCAATCGCCTGGTACGGCTCACCTCGGCCTGTGACGAGAACGTCCAGTTGACCGTGAAGACCGATGCGTTCGGTTCCCAGACCAGCTGGGAGCTGCTCGGTGAGGGCTTCACCTATCCCGTCTGCAGCGGATCCGGATTCGCGAATAGCACCGAATCGACGGTATCCTGCTGCGTACCGCATGGTCCGCTCCGCCTCCGCGTACTTGATCGTGCGGGCGATGGCATGTCAACGGGCGGATATGTGTTGAAGGACGCCGGCGGGCAGCGGATCATCGACAACCGCAACGACGGTGTGTTCGGAGCGGAGAGCAGCATCGCAGCAGGTGGTTCGTTCTACCTGCCCCTGGGTGTGGGCCGGCCCATCTTCACGGCGTGCGACAAGCTCGACTGGACGAGCCTGCAGTACATGGTCGCCAGCGAGATCCCGGAGGTCAGTGCTCAATGGGGTGTCGGCGATCAGACCGATGATGGCTACGAGTTCTGGTGGTACGATCCCGATGGGACCTATTCGCATCGCCGTTTCCGCAACCATGCCACCTCCGATGGCTTTGGAACGGGTGCCTTGCGCGCCTGCCACCAGAGGCTGTCGTGGTATCCGATCACCAACCCGATCCCACAAGGGGTATTGCTCAACGTGAAGGTGCGCGGCCGTGTGAACGGCGTGAACATGGAGTGGGGTCCTGCGTGCCGCTTCAAGCTCGATCCCGTGGCGGCGGCCTGCCCGACCACACAGTTGATGAACATCCCGGGTAACCAGTACTTCTCCTGCGGTGTGACCAAGGCGCGTAACAAGTATGTGACCGCTGTCCCGGTGTCACAGGCGAACCGCTATGAGTTCGAGTTCACCAATGCCTCACTGGGCTATTCGCACCTCATCCAGTCCACCACCTACCATCGTTACCTCAACTGGACGGTGAACCCGCTGATCCCGGGGCAGACCTACGAGGTGCGTGTGCGCGCCAGCCGCGATGGTGGCATCACCTTCTGTCCGTTCGGAGAGATCTGTGCCGTCACCATCGCATCCTCCTTCCAGGACGGTGGGTCGAGCATGGCGCTGCAGACCGGGGAGGTCGAGATCGGCTTGTGGCCGAACCCCGGAAGCGGCGATCAGATGGAGCTGAGCCTGATGGGTCTGGCCCCGGAGGGCTCGTCCATCGCGTTCACCGTGCTCGATGCCAGCGGCCGTATCATGCATCAACGGCAGGTCCAGGCGGAGGGCCCGCAATGGCGCGGGACGATCGCTTTCGACCGGACCCTTCCCACGGGCGCCTACTTCCTGCGCATCGAGGCTGGCGACCAGCTGCGCAACGAGCGTTTCCTCGTGGTGCACTGATCGTACCAACGAACGAACAGGACCGGACGGGGATCACGATCTTCGTCCGGTCCGCATTTCAAACCATGCCCGCACCGAAGGAGAAGGAACGCTGTTCGTGGTGTCTGAAGGATGACATCTACAAGACCTATCACGACGAGGTGTGGGGCTTTCCGGAGCATGATGATCGCAGGCTCTTCGCCAAGTTGGTGCTCGACGGGGCGCAGGCCGGATTGAGCTGGTACACGATCCTGATCCGGACCGAAGGCTATGCCCGTGCGTTCGATCAATGGGACGCGGAGCGGATCGCGCGGTATGGGAAGAAGGACATTGAACGCTTGATGAAGGATCCCGGCATCATCCGGAACCGGCAGAAGGTCGAAAGCGCCATCAAGAACGCCCAGGCCTACCTGCGGATCATGGAGGGCGGGGTCGGTTCCTTCGATCGCTTCATCTGGAAGCGCGTGGACCACCGGCCCATCGTGAACCGGTGGAGGAGCCTGACCCAGGTCCCCGCGAGCTCGCCCGTGAGCGATGCCTTGAGCAAGGACCTGAAGAAGGCCGGCTTCTCCTTCGTCGGCACCACCATTGTATACGCCTACATGCAGGCGATCGGCATGGTGGATGATCACCTGGTGAGCTGTTGGCGTCGCCGCAAGGCCTGACCGCGCGCGGACGGTTACCTTGGTGGCATGTCCACATTGGTCGAACCGGTCCGGGTCCATACGGTGGAAGGCGGTGCGCGCTCCGAAAGGGACGACCTGCTCGTGACCGAGGAACCCTTGGAGATCCGGCTCGGCTTCGGTCCGCTGGACGATCGAAAGGAGATGCGGCTGAGCATCACGATGCGAACGCCCGGCCATGATGATGACCTCGTGCGCGGCTTCCTGTTCACCGAAGGCGTCATCATGGAACCCGACCAGCTCATTCGCGTGGTGCCATGCTTGAGCGTGAAGGATGAAGAGGTGGGCAACGTGATGCGTGCTGAGATCGATCCCGAGGTGGCCATTGACCCTGAGCGCTGGCAACGGAACTTCTACACGACCAGCAGCTGCGGGGTATGCGGCAAGAGCAGCATCGAAGCGGTACAGGTCGCTCGGCATGCGGCGATGGCCCCATGGGGATCGATCGATACGAACATCATCACCGCCTTGCCGGAGCGGATGCGGGCCGCGCAGACCGTGTTCCGTCACACCGGAGGCATTCATGCGGCGGCGTTGTTCAACCGCGAGGGGGACTTGCTCTGCCTCCGGGAGGATGTGGGACGCCACAATGCGGTGGACAAGGTGATCGGGGCATCCCTGTTCGATGGGCACGGGGCCTCGGACGGGATCTTGTTGGTGAGCGGGCGCGCGGGCTTCGAACTCGTCCAGAAGTGCGTCGTCGCCGGGATACCCTTGATGGTGGCCATCGGCGCACCTTCCTCCCTGGCCGTGCAGCTTGCACGAAAGCATGGGCTCACGCTCATCGGCTTCCTTCGCGATCAACGCTTCAACTGCTACGCGCCATGATGGAGCCGCCGAAAGTGGACCGCAAGCGCATCGCCGCCCTGGTGAAGGAGCGCATCGCGGTGGTGCCGTATGATCCGGAATGGCCGGCACGCTACGAGGGGATCGAGGCTCGTTTGAAGAAGCTGCTGCCGAAGAACCTCGTGCAGCGCATCGCGCACATAGGAAGCACCGCGGTGCCGGGCTTGAGCGCGAAACCGATCATCGATGTACAGGTGGAGGTGAATGATATGGACGAGGTGCTTGAACGTGTGGTCCCACGCATGGAGGAGGAGGGTTATGAGTTCATCTGGCGCCCGAGCATCGGCGAGAATGAACCGTACTACGCCTGGTTCATCATGCGCGATGCGAAAGGGGAACGCACCGAGCACATCCACATACTCTCTCCGGACCACCAGACGGTGGAGCGCATCATCTTCCGCGATCTGTTGCGGAGGCATCCGGAGGAGGCGGCCGCCTATGAGCGGTTGAAGAACGATCTGGCGAAGAAGTTCGCAAGGGACAGGGCGGCCTATACGCAGGGGAAGACCGAGTTCATCCAAGCCATCTTGCGGAAAGGGCGTGATGGTACATTGCGTTGATCGCAGCAACCATGATCATGACCCAGCGTCCAGCAATGTTCCTCCTTTCCCTCATCGGCTTCGGTCCACTATGCGCCCAGCGCACGTTCGATGTCACCATCGCGGACAGCACTTACCACATGAAGCAGTACTGGTTCGTGCTCTATTCCACCGGTGCGGACACCACGGCATTGGACAGCACCACGTCAGCGGAACTCCTGAAAGCGCACCTCGACCATCAGGACATGCAGGGTAAGCGTGGTCTGATCGTGATGGGCGGACCGTATGGCGCCAACGATGTCAACTGGCGGGGCCTGCTGCTCTACGATTGCGAGACCCGCGAAGAGGTGGAAGGCTACCTGCGACAGGACCCGCTGGTCAAACGGCAGCGCCTGACCTATACCATAGCACCGTGGTTCGGTGCCATCGGTACTAAGCTGCCCTGATGGATCACTTGGAGCTGAGCAACCACGCATGGGTCCGGTCCCCGGAGGCCGAACGCCAGAAATAGCAGAACCGGTTGCGCGTGCTGGTCAGCAGGGCCTGCACCTCGGGATGGTCGCGATGCGGATAGGACAGGTGGATGCGTCCCGTCATCGGGTCCATCGTCGGTGGTTCGTGAACGCTCTGCTGGGTGAAGGAAACGTGCAGGCTGCGCGCACTACTACCGGTGCGAGCGGGTACGCCGAGGAAGAGCAGGTCCCCGTTGGCAGTGGGAATGGCCTTCGTCACCCGCATCACCTCCAAGGTCCCCGAGGCGGCCAGGTGCATGCCGGCATGAGGAACACTATCCTTCAAGGTGTCCGAAGAGTGTACCGGTGCGCCCATGGCCTGGAGGTTTGCCGTGAATTTCGCACGATCGCCGCTTCCGGACCCCATCCGGGATCAGTACTGGGCAAAACTTCATATTAAGTTAACATTGGGCCGGTCCGTGATCGGCCCACGGGATCAGGGCGCGTCCGGGAACACCTGGATCCGGACCTCCTTCTCCACCATGTCCGAGAACGTGCCCATGTACCGGGTCGAGCGCACGATATGATTGTCGATCCAGTGATAGTTGCCACCGCGCGGCTTGCCGAAGAGGATACCGTGGTAATTGAAACCATGCTTGGCCAACCAGGCCTCCGTCACGTTCCGGTGTGCTTCCGTGCGCGAGGTGAAGAAGGTGATGATATGCCCCTGATCGAACCAGCGATTGCAGGTTTCCAGGGCACCATCGAAGAGGACGGCATCCAGCATCCGCTCGGGCTCCTCGTTCGGGATGTCCTCACAGATGGTGCCATCGATGTCGATGAGGTAGTTCTTCACACCCTCGGGTAATCCGGGGCTGGCCTTCTTGCCATCGATGTACAGGTCGTGCAGTTCCGTGCTCATGGTGATCCGTTGGCACGAAGGTACCCTGCTCATTCTTCATTCGGGTCGGCATTCCTCCGGCGAGTGGGTGCACGTTTCTTGTTCGGGACCACCTTCACGCGGAATCGACCGTCCAACGCACCCGCCGCCTTCTGCGCCTCGCGCTTGGCCGCGCGCTCGATAGCGTCCTGTTCCTTCCGTCCGATGCGCCGCTTCTTGCCCATGCTCATTGTTCCGCGGCCAGCCGAAGGGCGTCGGCGCGCATCGCGTGCGCCTTCTCCCTGCCGAGGTATCGCTCGATGAGCGCGTGGGCGAGGTAGATCAACGGAGTGGCGAGGACGGCGACGACCAGCTTATAGGTGTATGCGGTGATGACCAGGGCCGTGGCCAGTGGGAAGGGCATGTCGCGCAGCACCCAGAACGCCAGGTAGGTCACCACCACACTGTCGATCAACTGGCTCACCAACGTACTGCCCGTGGCACGCAGCCAGATGCGGCGATCACCGGTAACGCGCTTGATCCGTCGGAAGATGTAGGCATCTGCGAGCTGACCGATGATGAAGGCCGTGATCGAACCGACGATGATGTTCATGCTCTGCCCGAAGATGTTCGCGAAGGCGGCCTGCATGTCCGGGACCCCATGAGCCGCACCGCTGGCGACCCACCACCCCCTGTCCGGCGGCATGGCGATGGCCAAGTAGAGCACCACGAAGGCGAATGCGATGATGACGGCCGTGAGCAGGGTGAGGAAGCGTACGCCGCGCACACCGTAGTAATCGTTGATCACATCGGTGAGGATGAAGACCATTGGCCATGGCAGCACACCCACGCTGAGCACGAATGAAAGATGCGGCTGGCCCAGGATGGTGAAGTCCGCCTTGCTCAGCCCCATGGCCGTTTCCAACTGGAAGAGCTTCACGCCGATCATCTCCGCCAGCAACGCGTTCGCGATGAAACAGGCGGCGAGGATCACGAACAGGCGGTTGGCCTTGTCGGCCAGCAGCGTGTGCACCATCGCGGCAAGTTAGCCGACGGCCGTGATCACCTGGACCGCATCACCCACCCGCACACGTTCCCCGCTCGTGCATATCGCGTTCATGCCGAAGTCCACCTTCGTGGGTTCGTTGTGCCGGCGACGGAAGCGCGCGAGGCTGGCCAATGGTTCCTTGCCGCGCTGGCCGCTACGTTGGTCCGTGGTCGTGATCACGCACCGGGCGCAGGGCTTCACCAGTTCGAATCGGGCATCGCCCACCACGATCCGTCGCCATCGATCCTCTTGGAAGGCCGCACCACCACCGATCACCAGGTTGGGCCTGAAACGGTCCATCGGGACGCGGTCCTCCGGCGCCATACGTTCGTTCAGGTCGTTCAATGAAGCTTGCGAGAGGATCAGGAACGGGAAGCCATCACTCAGGCTCGTACCTGAAACCGCGTAGGTCGGATCGGTCGGTCGGATGGAAGCGTCAGGCATGTACACGAGTACTGCAGGTGTTCCCAGGCGATCACTGAACCAGCTTGAGAGGTGCTCCGCCGAGATCACATCCACTTCATCCTCCCACACCTGGGCACGACATGCGGTTCCTTCACGAAGTTCCCAGGGAAGGTCCAGCGTGTCACCGGTGCGCACATCGGTAACGCGAAAGCCGTCCCCTACAGGTTCAGCGTGCAGGCAGGCCATCGTCGGGAGTTCCCGCTGCGAGAGGAAGCGACCATGCTGATCCACCAGCATCCACCGCCGGTCATGTTGGAGACCCCGGTCCGTGATCAACGCCTCGTTCACCGCGAAGCCGCCGAGCGACTTGATCGGATGGATGTGGATCGAGGCCAGGTGCAGGCTCATCGGCGAACGATGCGCTGCAACACGTTCCGTCCGTTCACCTCGAGGTGGAGCAGGTAGACGCCGGCTGCATCGGGCAACTGGAACGACCAGCTCCCGTTGCGCACCTCGGCATGCACCTGCACCGCACGCCCACGTGGATCATAGGCCGCCACGTAGCGGACGTGATCGCCCACGTTGTGCAACACACGCACCTGCCCATCCGTGGTCGGGTTCGGAAGCACGGTGAGGAGGGCATTGGTCCGCTCCGCCACGCCCAAGGGCCCCAAGGCGATGGAGTCCGCAGCGATGAGGATCGGGCTTGCATCGCTCTCTGCCAGCATCGTCCGGAAGCTGTCGATGCGCGCGGAATGGAAGGAGAGCATCTCGGCGTTCCAGCCGGGCGGCATGGTCTGGTAGAACACCTCCGCCGTGGCGATCAGGCCGCTCGTCACGCCGTTCAACGCCACATGGTAGTGGATCACATCCGTGCCACTTCCCTCCGTGTTCGATGCATCGCGGTTGAAGTCGGCGTCCATCAGAACCGCACCGGCCAGGCGCGTGGTGTCGTAGCTCGGGTGGCTGGTCACGAAGCCCAACGGCACCAGTCGATTGTCCTTCAGCGGATCCTTCGCGCGTTCGAGCACCGTTGTCACGTCGCCGTTCACATCGCCCATCACCAGCTCGTAGATCTGTACCTCACCGCCATCGCGGATCACATCGTAGTGTGGTTCGAAGCCAGTGTCATGTCCGATCACCTCGTACGTGGCATCCGTCATCCCACTGCTGAAGAGCGTGTCGCCTTCCGCATCGCGCACCACGAAACGCACGAAGGCCCGCCGGGATGGGTAACCGCTCGGGAAGCGGTGGCCGGCCCTGTTCTCCAAGTGCACCGTATAGAAGGCCGTATCCGCCGTCCGGTCCTCCGCATGCACCAGCACGTTCAATGTCCGCTCGGTCAACAACCGGTGCGATCGTGCAATGGTGCTGTCGAACTGCTCTTCGGTGGCCGGGATCGCAAGCGCATCACGGTTCGCCTTCAGGATCTCCAGCATGTGCGCGTTCCCGCCGGCCAGGTGGTGCATCCCGAAGGGGGTCTGGCCGCTCAGGAAGGCGTATTCCGCCGCGAGGATCACCGGCCCGTCGATGCGTGGCATATGGCAGGTGTTGCAGTGCGTGCCGTTCGCGCTGTAGACGCTGTTCTGCCACTCGTGGTAGGTCGCCTGTTCCACGAAGTGGTCACCGGTCAGGTTCCCGTCGAGGTCCACGGTCTCGGTGATCAGGGTGTGGCAGCCTGCACACACCTTGCTGTCCACGATGTGCTCGCCATAGCCGGGCGTCAACCCGACGAAGAACTGCATGATGGCCGGGTTGATCTGGTCGTCGAAGTAGGGGCCGTACACGCGTGCGCTATCGAAGTGCAGATCGCCGCTGAAGAAGTTCCCGGTCGGTCCGGGTCGCTGCATGTGGCAGGCCAGGCAGCTCACGCCATCACTCGCGAGCACGCTCGTGTCCAGCATGGCCAGGGTGAAGGGCGGCCTTCCGGCGATAAGCTCCTCATGCATCGCGAGTGGAGCATGACAACTCAGGCACTTGTTGCTCAGGGCATCCGTGTGGCCGGGGTTCACCAGCACTTCGTGGTCCAACTTCGCGCGGAAGAACGGGTCGCGGGCGCTGTTCGCCATGATGCTGCTGCGCCAGTCGTCCACCACGTTCACGTCATGCCCGGTGGCCGGATCGATGCTGGCCTGTCCGAGAAGGTCGCGACCATGGCAGCCTGCGCAACGTCCGCTGGTCCAGAAGTGGTCGCTCTGGAGCACCGGTAGGGTATCGTTCGCACTGCGGAAGAGCAGCAGCTCAAGCCGACCATGCGGGCCGCGTACCGGTCGGTTCGCCTCTGTCCACCCGGCAAAAAGCATCACCACCAGGCATAGGGCGAGCACAAGGCGCAGCGACCGGGAATACCGCATGGCCGAAAGGTAGGAGGTCGGTAGGCCCATGACCATGGCAAATGCTGACCTTCCCATCAACGCTTATCCGGTCCCGCGGGTTCAGGGTACGCACACGAGGTGGCGATGACAATGCGTTGTTCATGCACAGGTGCGCTTCACCTGGTCATCCTTCCGCACACGACTACTTTCGCAGCATGCTCCCTTTGCGCCAGGTATTCGCATCCCTTCTCTTTCAGTTCCTCCTTGCCGCATCCGTTGCGGGCCAGGGCGCACAACCCTTCGTGGACTATTGGGATTTGAAGACGAAGGTGAAGCGGAGCGAAGGGCTCATGGTCAACGGCCGCGAATGGGGCGAGTGGAAGTTCTACGACCAGCAGGGCCGCCTCATGGAGCAGGCCGAGTTCAAGAGCGGCGAACGCGATGGCCATGTGCGGATCTTCTACGATAATGGCCAGGTGCAGCACGACGGATGGTTCAGGCGCGGGGTGGTGGACAGCGTACGCGTGAGCCGCTACGTCGATGGCGACATCATGGAACGTGGCAGCTATGTGCTCGGCCGGAAGACCGGTACCTGGCATTACTACTACCCGGATAGCCTGCCCATGCTGGTGGAGCGCTACGCCGACAGCACCATGACGCTCCTGGATGCCTGGGACAAGGCCGGCGCCCATACCGTGGTGGATGGCAACGGCACCCTGCGCACCTACTTCGCAAGCGGTGCCACCCTCGAGGAAAGCACCTACACCAACGGCGTGAAGGACGGACCCTATACCGAGTACCACCCGGCCGGGAACCCACGCGTGAAAGGCCAGTACCATCTGGGGAAGAAGTCCGGGGCGTGGAACTATTGGTACTCGGACAACAAGCTGGAGAAGAAGGACGGCTTCAAGGATGATCAGCTCGATGGCCGTTACGAGCTCTACTTCCACAACGGGAAGATGAACGTGGAAGGCTGGCACAAGGCGGGCGAAAAGGATAGCACCTGGACCTGGTACACCACGCTCGGCAAGAAGGACCAGGAGGGCCCCTTCATGGCGGGGCTGCGCCAGGGTGTCTGGAAGTACTGGTACCCGGGCGGGCAGTTGAGCAGTACCGGAGCCTTCGCGGCGGACAAGGAAGAGGGCGACTGGGTCTATTTCTACGAGGGTGGCCAGTTCTGGAAGAAAGGCACCTACAAGCAGGGGATGAAGGATGGCGTGTGGACCACCTGGTACGAGAACGGGCAGAAGCTGCAGGAAGGTCCATACGTCAATGGCAGGGAGGAAGGCGAATGGCGCAGCTGGTTCGAGACCGGTGCGGAGAAGGCCATCGGTACCTTCAGCCAGGGGCGCATGAACGGCCTATGGCGCGGTTACTTCCCCGATGGCCAACCCGACTTCGAGGGCTATTACGAGGATGACCTGAAGGATGGGGCCTGGAAGCTTTACACCGAGAGCCCGCCGGGCAAGGACATCGGTGGTCGCATCAAGGAACAGGGGAACTACACCGAAGGGCGCAAAAGCGGTCGCTGGGTCACCTACAACATCCACGGCATCGCGGTGGCCGAAGGCGCCTTCGCTAACGGCATGCCCACGGGCAACTGGACCTACTTTGATGATGCCGGCGTGAAGCTGCGGGAACAGAGCCTGCTCAACGGCGATCCACATGGGCCCTGCACCGTGTACGACCAGCGCGGACGGGTGATCCAACAGATGAACTACCGCAATGGCCGACTGCACGGCACCATGACCATCTACGGCAACGACGGCCGGCCGGTGAAGACCATCGAGTACGAGGATGGGCAGGTGAAGAAGGCGCCGCCACCTCCGTCGGGTAAGGCGAAGGGTGGTTCGGTGCCGGGGATGCGGTGATCACTGGGGAACGACCGAGCGGAGATCATGAACCTCATGGACCCGGCTCAACCGGTCGATGGTGGAAATGGCCATGTTCCTGTTGAGGCGGTCCACCTTCAGGATACCATGCTTATTTTCTGAGATCGAATAGACCTCGGAGCGGTCCGATCGCGGATCGATCGTGATCGTGACAGCGTCCCCATGCTCTGGCTTGATCTGGACTTCCACGGGATCGGTCCCGGGCACAGGCTTGAAGGTGACCCATTGCTCTTTGGCCAAGACCACGGATAGTTGCGGTTCGGAAGAAACAACGACGGCATCGATCGTTCTCCCGTAACGCCGGAACTGGAATATGTGAATGGCGTGATCATCCCTCGGATCAGGGGGTCTCGGAAGGAATGCACCGGTTCGCATATCCAACTGAAGTGGAAGGATGGAAGGGTTGGTGACCGCCGCACCAACGAGAACACCTCCGAACAATCCGAACAACACGCTTGCCGCGGAAACCATGACGAGATCCTCCGCATCGTATGCAGGCTTGAGGGGTAGGTCCGCGCAGAATCTTCCATACCGCCGATCCAAGCGAACAAAATCCTTACCGACACGCTTGAAAACACTAGAGCCATCACTGAACCCCCAAATGCTGTCGGCGTTGAAGCCTGGCACCCATTTCAGGCGAACGATCCGATCATCACCATCCGAACGCGCCAGCTCGCGCAAGCTGATCTCTGCTGGCTCAGGATCGTCATGCCGCATGTCCATGAACGTGCGGTAGATCCCCTTCCGGGTTCGAACGGCACCCAGTACCGGTGCCAGATCGAGGGTGAGCGGTGATTGGGTCAATAGTTCGTTCGTGGGAACGAAGACAGAAGTTGTCGTCCCATTCGCCACGGCGGCATCGTAAGCTTCCAGCGCTTCGTAGATGCCGAGGCGCACACAATCCCCGTATTCCGACAGGTCTGCCTCTCGGAACAAAGGACTGGTCACTTCGCTACCATGCTCGAAGGTTCGATAGTGCATTCCGTTGGTACGTTCAAGCACTTCGATGTTCAACCCACAATGCGCATAACTGGCATGTTGCGAAAGGTGGATCACGTTCAATTTCAGAACTTTGACAGGAGTAGAAGGGGCGCCTTGTGCTGAGCTTCGGAGAATCCCGCTGAGATCGATCGAAACGACCCCGTCGACCTGAGGCGTACTCTTCTTTTTCTTGCTCACCGGATAAAGTGTCCCCATCGAGAATGAATTCTCGAATGCGACCAGTACCGTGTCAGACCATGTTTCTGATACAGGTCGGTGAATGGGGTCATTGATCGGGATGAACGCCTGCCCTATCGAAATGAAGGACCATAGCACACATGCACACGCAAGTACGCTTGCAGGCAAGGAAACCTGGCTTCGCGGTGGTTGATGCATGGATAACGAATGTATGGTCCAGATCAGATGTGGTCCTAGACGGCGAGCAGAGAAAGTGGTTTCCAAGGGAGAGATGTGGTGACCTGGATCAACCGGGTTGCTCCACCCGAATGGGTGTTGTGGTCCGAAGGGGCTTGGAATGTGCCGGAAATACGTACATTTGCAACCGCAAGTCGGCGGAAGAGGGAAGAGGGGACCGCCCCTCTTTTTTGTTCCCGTAGGTAGCGTAAGTCGGTCATGGTCAGCGCAGAACAGGTCCGTAACAGCGTGGAGCAAAGGCTCCAGGGCACCGGTCATTTCCTGGTGGCGGTGGAGCTGCGTCCGGGCAACAAGGTGGTGGTGGAGGTGGACAACGACCGCGCCATCACCCTGCAGGAGCTGGCCGACCTGAACAAGGCCGTGCGCGAGGACCTCGGCGAAGCAGCCGACGACCTCGAGCTCCAGTTCAGCAGCCCCGGCATGGGCCGCCCCTTCAAGGTGCAGCGCCAATACCAGAAGCACACCGGCCGCATCGTGCTGGTGGACCTGGCGGACGGCCGCACCCTCGAGGGCAAACTGGAGCACTACGACGGCACCACCCTCGGCCTGCGCATCCAACACCCCAGCAAGGTGAAAGGGCGCCTGCCGAAACTGGATGAGGAGGTCACGACCATACCGGCCTCCGACATCCGCCACACCAAAGCAAGCATCACATTCAACTGACCGTGCAATGGCCACTGTGAATCTCCTCGAGTCCTTCGGCGAATTCAAGGACAATAAGAACATCGACCGCGTGACGATGATGGGCATCCTGGAGGATGTCTTCCGCGGTGTGGTGAAGAAACGCTTCGGAGAAGAGGCCAAGGTGGACATCATCATCAACCCGGACAAGGGCGACCTCGAGGTGTGGCTCAACCGCATCATCGTGGAGGATGGCTTCAGCGAGGATGACAACCTCGACATCGAACTGAGCGAGGCCCGCAAGATCGAGCCCGACTTCGAAGTGGGCGAGGAGGTGAGCCAGGAGGTGAAGATCGAGGACTTCGGTCGCCGCAACATCCTCTCGCTGAAGCAGAACCTGCAGAGCCGCATCCTCGAGCTGGAGAAGGACCACCTCTACAAGAAGTACGCGGAGCGCGTGGGCGATATCATCACCGGCGAGGTTTACCAGATCTGGAAGCGCGAGACCCTGATCCTGGACGACGAGGGCAACGAGCTGATCATGCCCAAGGACCAGCAGATCAAGACCGACTTCTTCAAGAAGGGCGACAACGTGCGCGCCGTGGTGTGGAAGGTGGAGATGCGCAACAACACGCCCGTCGTCATCCTCAGCCGCACGGCACCGGAGTTCCTGGAGAAGCTGTTCGAGCAGGAGGTGCCCGAGGTGGCCGATGGCCTCATCACCATCAAGCGCATCGTGCGTGAACCCGGTGAACGTGCCAAGGTCGCCGTGGAGAGCTACGACGACCGCATCGATCCGGTGGGTGCGTGCGTGGGCATGAAAGGCAGCCGCATCCACGGCATCGTCCGTGAACTGCGCAACGAGAACATCGACGTGATCAACTTCACGGCGAACGAGCAGCTGCTCATCCAGCGTGCGTTGAGCCCCGCGAAGGTCGGCGACATCAAGTTGGACCAGGAGCACAAGCGCGCCGAGGTCTACATGAAGCCGGACCAGGTGGCGCTCGCCATCGGCAAGGGTGGCCACAACATCAAGCTGGCGGGCAAGCTCACCGGCTTCGACATCGATGTGTACCGCGAGACCGACGAGGTGACGGATGATGTGAGCCTGGACGAGTTCGCCGATGAGATCGATGAGTGGATCATCGATGAATTCAAGAAGATCGGATGTGACACGGCGCGTAACGTGCTCGACCTTTCCGTGGAAGAGCTGGTGAAGCGCACCGACCTGGAGGAGGAGACGATCGAGGAAGTGCGTCGCATCCTGAAGAAGGAATTGGAGGGTTGATGCGCAGCATCAACCCGCAGGGGCGGATGATCATCCGCCCGGAATTTCGGAAGGCGGTGCGTGCATCGCCGGGAATTTGGAGGAATGGATCGCGATCACCGATCGCACAGAAGGATAGAGAAGGCAACAGCGTAGGGCATGAGTGAAACGACCGACAAGGGGATGCGTCTGAGCAAGGTGGCCCGGGAATTCAACCAGGGGTTGCACACCGTCGTGGAGTTCTTGGAAGCCAAGGGCCACAAGGTGGAGAGCAGCCCCAACACGAAGATCCCGAACGAACTGTACGAACTGCTCCAGGAGGAGTTCGGTACGGACCGCGCCATCAAGGAGCAGAGCATGGCCACCGTGCAGCAGCGCCAGGAGCGCGAGACGATCTCCCTGGCCAGCGCACCCGCCCCCAAGGAGAAGGAGGCGTCCAAGCCGAAGGAGGAAACTCCGGAGCCAACGCCGACCCCCGTGGCCAAGGCGGAACCCGAGAAGCCCGAGGCACCCGCTGAGGAGCCCGAGGTGATCAAGGCCCGCGTGGCCAAGACCGCTGGCCCGAAGACCGTCGGCAAGATCGACCTGGCACCGAAGAAGGCGGCGAAGAAGGCCGCGCCCAAGGCGGAGGAGAAGCCAGCCGCGGAGACCACCGAGCCGGCCCCGAAGGCTGAGGAAGCCCCTGTGGCCAGTGCCCCTGCGGCACCGACGGAGTCCACAGCCGCCGCCGAGCCGGAGACCATCCGCGTGAACGTGCAGAAGCTCGCCGGCCTCAAGACGCTCGGTAAGATCGAACTGCCCGTCGAGAAGGAGCGTAAGCCTGCTGAGCGCGATGGCGAGCGCGGCCGTCGCAAGCGGATCGTGAAGCCAGGTCCGGTGAACGTGGACCGCGCCGTGCAGGCCGAACAGCGAAATGCCGCCCAGACGGGCCGGCCAGGCGAGTTGGATGAGAACGCCGTCAAGAAGAAAGTGAGCGAGACCCTCGCGCGCCTCACCGGTACTGGCAAGAGCAAGGGCTCCAAGATGCGCCGCGAGAAGCGCGACCAACGTGGTCGCCGCTATGAAGAGGAACAAGCCGCTCGTGAGCTCGCGGGCATGACCTTGAAGGTCACCGAGTTCGTTACCGCCAGTGAATTGGCGAGCATGATGAGCGTGCCCGTCACCGACATCATCAAGGCCTGCTTCGCGCTGGGCATGATGGTGAGCATCAACCAGCGCCTCGATGCCGAGACCCTCGCGGTCATCGCCGAGGAGTATGGCTTCAAGGTGGAGTTCGTTGGTGCGGACGTGCAGCAGGAGATCCCGCAGGAGGATGATGTGGCCGACCGCGTCAGCGCCCGCCCGCCCATCGTCACCGTCATGGGTCACGTTGACCACGGTAAGACCTCCTTGCTCGACCACATCCGCAAGGCGAACGTGATCGCGGGCGAGGCCGGAGGCATCACGCAGCACATCGGTGCCTATAGCGTGAAGCTCGAGAACGGCAAGCGCATCACCTTCCTCGATACCCCGGGTCACGAGGCCTTCTCGGCCATGTGGGCGCGCGGTGCGGCCGTAACTGACATCATCATCCTGGTAGTGGCGGCTGATGATGGCGTAAAGCCGCAAACCCGCGA
>JAGQVR010000388.1 GCA_020437875.1 Flavobacteriales bacterium | reverse complement strand
CCGAACACAGGGTACGCTCACGGGTCTCACAGCGACCTTTTCATCATAATGTCCGTCTGCTCATCATCGCCCAACCTGAAGATGTGCTTGTCGAATTCCACGAAGCCGTTCTTCTTGTAAAAGTTGATGGCCCGAGGATTCTTTTCCCATACCCCCAGCCAGACCGTGTCGGTGTGCAATTCATGAGCGATCGCGATCGCTTTATCGTAAAGGACCTGTCCCACCTTCTTTCCGTGGAACTCGTGAAGCACGTAGATCCTCTCGATCTCCACGGCCGCACCATCCCAATACTCTGTTTGGGCACTTCCCGTATTCACCTTCAAGTATCCGATCACCTCCCCGTTGAACTCCGCGAAGTAGAACCGTGAACCGTGGTTGCTCAGTTCTGTCTTCAGGATGTCGGAGTTCAATCTTTCTTCCAGGTACTTCGCCATGTTCTCCGGTGAATTCCCTTCAGCGAACGTTTCTTCGAACGTCTGACGGCTGATGGTCTGCAAGGCATCCATGTCCTCCAGGCCGACCCTTCTGATCACAATTTCATTCATGACGCAACAGGTTTCTCTGCAAAGGAAGCACTGGGCTACCGTCCAACCTGATCCTACCCCAGGGCTCACCTGTTAGCGCCCTCCGTTCCGGGTTCACTGGCCCGAGATCACCAGTTTGAGCGCGAAGGAGATCCTCGACAAGTACTCGGTAAGTATGAGTAAAGCATGAATTCCTGTGACGTGGAGCTGAAGGCTGCCAGGGGCACGCCGATATAAGCCTTCCCTGCTTTTTTGTAAGCCGATGGCCGGCGAGCGGTCGTTGCTTTGTGCCAGTAAAGCACAGCATGCCATGAGAACATTTGCTCTTTTCCTCCTGCTCCTCGGCGTGATGTCGGGCTGCACTGCGCAAACCCCGTCCGCCGCGGGCATCAAGCACGCCCACAGCATCACCGTGCGCGTGGACGGCGACTGCCCGATGTGCGAGAAGACCATCGAGGCCGCGGCCTTCCGCAAGGGCGAGGCCGCCGCCGATTGGGACGTCAAAGCCAAGACCGCTCTGATCACCATCGATACCATGCGCACCACCGTGGATGCCGTGCTGCGCCGCATCGCAGAGGCGGGCTACGACAACGAGCGCTACCTGGCGCCCGACAAGGCCTACGCAGGCTTACCTGGCTGCTGCCAGTACGAGCGGGGCATGAAGCACGAGCCGATGCAGGGCGATGCCAAGGAGCACCACGCGACGGGGCATCATGACCACACGAGCGCCGACAATGCCGAAGTGCCGCCCAGCGTGTTCGACAAGGAGGGCTACCGCGGCACGCCGCAGCGCGATGAACCGGTGGAGCAACAGCCCATGGACCCGGTGCAGGAGAAGTCGGCGTTCGAGGCCGTCTTAGCGCGCTACTTCGAGTTGAAGGATGCGCTGGTGGCAGGCAACGGCGCCCAGGCCAAGAAGAGCGCTACCGCGCTGGACGAGGCCATGCACAGCGTGGATGCCGACAAGCTCCCGGCCGCGCAGCAGGGCACCTGGGAACAGGTGATGACAGCCGCGATGCCGGTGGTGCATCCGTTGAGCGAGACGGCGGACCTGGCGAAGCAACGCAAACTCTTCGCGCAGCTCACCGCGCCGATGCTGCAACTGGCCGAGGCCGCCGGCGAGGGCACGATCTACCTGGACCATTGCCCCATGTACGAAGGCGGTGCCGACTGGCTGAGCCGCGACAAGGCGATCAAGAACCCCTTCTACGGGAGCATGATGCTCACCTGCGGAAGCGTGAAGCGCACGATCGCGAAATGAGACTGGCGGTTTCCATACTGCTCTCCGCAGGGCTCGCGCTCGCGGCGCAGGGTCAGGCAGCGCAAGGGCTGCGTCCGCTCGGCACCAGCGTACCGAAGGGCGACTTCACGCCCAAGGTGACGCGCTACGAGCTCTTCATCAGCGACACCACCGTGAACTACACCGGCAAGGAGCGCAAGGCTTTCGCGGTGAACGGCAGCATCCCGATGCCGACGCTGGAGTTCACCGAGGGCGATACGGCGCTGATCATCGTGCACAACGTGATGGAGAGGGAGGAGACCTCACTCCACTGGCACGGGCTGATCCTGCCCAATGAATACGACGGCGTGCCCTACCTCACCACCGCACCGATCCGCGCGGGCGAGACCCAGGTGTACAAGTTCCCGCTGGTGCAGCACGGCACCTATTGGTACCATTCGCACACCGGCACGCAGGAGCAGAACGGCATGTACGGTGCGCTCATCATCCACGAGCGTAGCGTAGCGCCCATGCCCGAGCACGTGGTGGTGCTGAGCGAGTGGACCGACAT
>JAGQVR010000387.1 GCA_020437875.1 Flavobacteriales bacterium | reverse complement strand
TCCACTGGTGGCTGATCTTTGGCGGTCCCTTGGGATCGGGAAGGCTGGAGTGGAGCGGTTCACCGCGAAGTGGAACGGATGGACATTCGCGGGCGACGCATGGCGCTGCTGGGAGATACGAGGGTCGTTCCACAAGACCCGCCACGGCGGAACGAACTGGCAAGACTTCACCTTTTCGCAGCTCCTCGAATCGGTGGCCACCTTGTGCAACGCCTTCGACCTCCGGCCGGATTCTCTGCGCCTGATGAACTTGGAGGTGGGGGGTGTGAACATTGTCCCGCCCATCCCGACCGCTGAAGTCCTAGAGTCGATTGTACTGCATCGCACCCAGGCCCGAGTGCCCATGCGTACAGGTTCCGGAATCGAGATCATTCATAAGGACTACCGGTTCAAGATCTACGACAAGTCCAGGCAATACGGACTCCCCGGCCAACTGTTGAGGTTCGAGATCGCTGTAAAGAAGATGCGGACCCTTGAACGCTATGGGCTGCGCACAGTGGCCGACCTCCTCGATCCGCTCATTTGGCATCGCCTTGCCGCCTTTCTGCTGGCCAAGTTCCACGAACTGCTGATCGTCGAACTGGCACCACCACCCGACGGCCTTCGTCCCGCACAGGCCGACCTATGGAGGAACGCGACCGTGCCCGACTACTGGATCACAATGGAGAAACAGCGCCGAGGTGAACTCCGCAATGAGTTGCAGAAACTCTACGACCGACACGTTCAGCACCCGTTGAAGACCACCCTTGGCGCATCCATCGCCCTGAAACTGGCGGAGCTGATGGACCACCCTGGACAGGACCTTTGCACCAACGGTACAACTCGGACCGCCTTAGACGGTTCCCGGACCTTTGCACCAAGGGTAGAGGTCAACGGCGAACCTGCACAGGTCATTTCCGGACAGGTCCCGTGAGGCCACTTCCGGACCTTTGCACCACTAGCGATAAGGGGTGAAAAGGTCCGGATTGAGGTGTCCGAAAGTTGCCCTCTGGTTCCTCCTTCGGTTCGTGGTGCAGGTGGCCTACCTTCGGGAGCACCTCCTATCGATGCCGTACCCCAGGAAACGAGAGCACTTGACCGACAAACAGCGGAGCCGGTTGGTACTCTTCCTCGCGGGCCGGATCCGGGACAACCGCGAGGCCAAAGAGCAGGGGCGACCATTGCCATGCCCGGATCTGGAGAAGGACGGCCCAGACCAGCCCGACGACCCCGGCCAGGCACAAGGCCAGACCTCGACCCGCACCGAAGTATAACCTGAGCCATGAACGAGGACCAGCCCGAACGAGAGCAGAATTCACCCCAACCTGAGCGCGTGGAAGTGCTCACGGAGGATGAGCTGATGAAGTTGTTCGACAAGGAGTGTGCAGAGGCGTCCGCATACCTGATCGAGAAGTTCGGGAGCCCTCACATGTGCATTGATTATGGTTCGTACGAAGACTGGAAACGTGCGCGGCTCGGTCTACCACACCAAGACGGGGTGTGAGGTAGAGAGCCGACACATTTCCCCGGTGAAACCTGTAGAGCCGCACCCTTCCCGGAAAGTGAGCGCCTGCCCACGGCGCCCCGGTGCAAAAGGGCATCGAACGACCTCGGCCCGCCGGTGCATAGTACCGCTCCCGGCCGGGTGGGACCCCTATTCCTGGACCCGATGCGGCCAGCGCGGAAGAGTTTCCCCCACCACCGGATCCCCCGGCCTGAACACCTGGAACCCTTCCGCCGAGGTAGGTTTGCTCTACACCATTGCCCACTCACCGCATGATCCCTGGAACCAAGGCCGTTGCCCTTTGGCGCTACCCGTTGGCGTTCGCAGCCGCATTCGTCGGCTACTACCTCACCCAGCCCCTATTCGGTCCGCTCTTCGCATTCGGCCTGGGCCACGGCTGGTTGGTCGCCATCTTCCTCTGGACGGTGGTGATGCTCGCCGCGTTCGCCCTGATCGCTCTACAGTCGAGCGTTCCGCTGTTCATTGCTCCGAACCTCCTCGGTGCCTGCCTGGTATTCGTCGGGTCCGTCACAGGCCGCTGTGTGCGCCTCAGTCTCCTCCTCAGTCCTGGGAGCGGATTCGATGAATCCCAGTTCACAAGACTGACGATCACCGAACTGCTCTCTGCCGGGTTCATGTGTTACACGGTGGGCCACTTCGTGTACAACACCCTGAAGGCTCGACGCAGCGTAGCAGGGAAGTGAGCACCAGCGCGGGCCGGTATGGACTCCACAGAATAGGGCTCTTGACCGTGGCACCCTACGCGCGTGCGCGTATCTGCGACCTCCATTGGTGGCCTCCCTGGGTGCGTTGGATCACAGGCCCGCGTGCAAGATCCGCGGCAA
>JAGQVR010000386.1 GCA_020437875.1 Flavobacteriales bacterium | reverse complement strand
TGAAGCCGATGACCACCCTGCTCAGCGAGGTATTGCGTGCCACCGGGACCTCGATGGCGGCCGCCGTGCGCGATGAGGTCAGCGCGAAACTGCCATGAACCGACTGATCCGCTATGCCCCTTTCCTGCTCCTTGCGGCGTGCGGCGGTGGGAAGAAGACCGTGCAGACCCCGGTGCAGCAGCCCACTGAGCAGCGCCCGAGCTGGGTGGGTGCCCGTCCGGTGGCCGATGGCTATTACATCGGCATCGGCATGGCCAACAAGAACAGGCCCGATGTGCTGGAAACGGCCAAGAAGAACGCGCTCAACGACCTCGCCAGTGAGATCAGTGTGAAGGTGGAGGGCAACAGCCTGCTCTACACCCTTGACCGCAAGAACCAGTTCGACGAGACCTTCACCAGCAGCATCCGCACCAGCAGCGACGAGCAACTGGAGGGCTTCGAGCTCGTGGAGAGCTGGGAGAACCCCAACGAGTATTGGACCTATTACCGCCTTTCGAAGGCGGAGCACGCTCGCATCAAGGCCGAGAAGAAGGCCGGAGCCATCCGGAACGCCCTCGACCTCCATGCGCGCAGCAAGCAGAGCATCGGGGCCGGCGACCTGCGTACGGCCTTCGACCAGGAGCTGCGTGCGATCCTGGCCATGAAGGACTACTGGGGAGAGAACGATGCGGTGGAGATGGACGGCAGGCAGGTGCAGCTGGTGAACGAACTGTACGCCGATCTGCAGAACCTCACCAGCAGCGTGAGGTTGACCGTGCTGCCGGAGCGCTGTGAACTGGATTACAGCAACGGATTCAAGCGGGAGCTGCTCATCAGCGCCACCTACACCAACGGGGGAGGCCTGCGCGACCTGGTGCAGCTGCCCTTGTTCATCACCTATCCCGGCACGGGCGGCAAGGTCACCGAGCTGAAGAACACCGACGCGGAAGGGCGTGCCCGTTCCACCGTGCAACGCGTGGATCCTACCGCGAAGCAGCTGGAGGTGTTGGTGAAACTGCATCTGGACGAACTCGTGAGCCGCGAGATGGACCGCACCCTGGTCAGCGCGCTGGTGAACGGCCTGACCGCACCCGAAACGCATGTGCCCATCGACCTGCGCATGCCGCGGGTACTGATGCGTTCCAAGGAGACCAACCTGGGCCAGCCCGTGACCGATGCCGGTGTGGGGCTCGTGGTGCGCGAGGAGCTCACGAGCAAGGGCTTCCGCTTCGTAGAGCGGGAGAGCGATGCCGACCTGTTGCTTGACCTGAACGCCCATACCCGGCAGGGAGGCGAGTCACAGGGCTTCTATACGGCCTTCGTGGACGTGAGCTACACATTCCGCGACCGCAAGTCGCAGGATATCGTCTTCCAAGGAGGGAAACAGGGCATCAAGGGGGTGCAGCTCACCTATGAGAAGGCGGGCCTGGAGAGCTTCAAGAAGGCCATCCCCGACATCCGAAAGGAACTCGTGCCGGGGATCATGAACGCCTTCAATTGAGGAATGACGGGCAATTCCGAAGTTTGGCACGGATCTGGAAAACGCAACGCTAACTGAAACCACCACCGGCAAGGCCGGTCGAAAGAACCAAGACCATGAAGACCACGAGATCGAACCGCACCCTGCCGGTACTGATGACCGCCCTGGTGCTCGCCGGTGGCATGACCGCCTGCAAGAAGAAGAAACAGGTCGTTGAGACCCCGAACCCGACCGGTGAGACCGAGGTCGCCGTGCTCTGCTCCGGCCCCGAGTTCTTCACCAACGACAAGGTGTTCCGCGCGAACAACCTGGGTGAGAGCATGGACCAGGCCACGTCCAAGAAGAAGGCCCTGGCCAACGCCCGCGCCGACCTGGCCAGCGCGATCAACACCCAGCTGAAGGGCGTGATCGACAACTACGTGAACAGCCGCGAACTGAACAACCGTGAGGAGGTGGCCGAGCGCTTCGAAGGCCTCACCCGCGAAGTGGTGGACCAGAAGCTCACCGGCACCAAGACCATCTGCGAGAAGGTGATGAAGGTGAACGCCACCGGCAACTACAAGACCTACGTGGCCATCGAGCTCAGTGCCCAGGATCTGCTGGCCGCTTACAACGAGCGCCTGAGCAACGATGAGCGTCTGCGCATCGACTACGACTACGAGAAGTTCAAGGAGACCTTCGAGGCCGAGATGAACAAGCTGAAGTGATCCTTCGGTAGTTATCGGAAGACCCCGGTGCATGCACCGGGGTCTTTGCTTTCGGACCGATGGTGATCGTGTCCGACCTTCGCACCATGGACAAACGATCGCTCGTCGCGGGTTCCCTGGCCTTGTTCATCGCGGTGGCCTTGGGCGCCTTCGGGGCGCATGTC
>JAGQVR010000385.1 GCA_020437875.1 Flavobacteriales bacterium | reverse complement strand
GGCCTTTTTCCCTTGCCATCTCCAGCATCTTGCCACCACTGGTGATCACGCAGACCCGGGCTCCCTTCGCCAGAGCCTGCTCCATGGCGGCGATGGTCTCTTCGGTGTTGCCGCTGTAGCTGCAGGCGATCACCAGGCTGTTCTTGCCCACGTATGCAGGCAGATAGTAGTTGCTGTATACCTCGATGGGGCAGGTGGCTTCGGCGGCCACCAATTGTGCCGCGATCCGCCCTCCGATGCCGCTGCCACCCAGGCCGGTGACGACCACATTGGCGTAAGGCCCGCCGGGGGCATTCAACTTGGTCGAGCGGCCGATCTCGAGGGCTTCCTTCAGTTGCTGCGGAAAGGCTTCAATAAGCTGTTGCATCGTGCTTGTGCTGTACGAGGTCAAAAGTAGGCGCGTGATACGCAAGCTGATCCCTGATGGTTCGGTACGGCCCACCTTGACCTTCAGCCCGGTATCTTCGCGCCCGCCTGTCGTTGAGGCAGGGCCCATTCAGCAGAACCCATGTCAACCCTCGTCCTTTCCGAACAGGAGGTCGTGCGGCGCGAAGCCCTCAACAAGCTGCGCGCCCTCGGCATCGAACCCTTTCCCGCCGCCCAGTATCCCGTGACCCACACGGTGGCCAAGGTGAAGGAGGTGTTCAAGGGTGCCGGTCATGTGGAAGGCGAACAGCCAGAAGCCAACGTGGTGCTGGCCGGCCGCCTGATGAGCGTGCGCGTGATGGGCAAGGCCAGCTTCGCCGTGCTGCGCGATGCCACCGGCGATCAGCAGATATACGTGAACCGCGACGAGATCGCGCCGGGCGAGGATAAGACGCTCTACAATGAGGTCTTCAAGAAACTGCTGCACCTCGGCGACTTCATCGGCGTGAAGGGCTTCATGTTCCGCACCCAGACCGGCGAGCTCACCTTGCATGTGAAGGAATTGACCGTGCTGGCCAAGAGCCTACGCCCGCTTCCCGTGGTGAAGATCGATGACCAGGGCAATGTGCATGACGCCTTCACCGACCCCGAACTGCGGTACCGCATGCGCTACGTGGACCTGATCGTGAATCCGCAGGTGAAGGAGACCTTCCTCAAGCGGACGCGCATCTTCAATGCCATGCGGGAGGCATTCCAGGATGAAGGTTACATCGAGGTTGATACGCCGGTGATGCAGCCGATCCCCGGTGGTGCTGCCGCGCGCCCGTTCATCACGCACCACAACGCGCTGGATGTTCCCTTCTATCTGCGCATCGCCAACGAGCTCTATTTGAAGCGCCTCATCGTGGGCGGCTTCGATGGTGTGTTCGAATTCAGTCGCAACTTCCGGAACGAGGGCATGGACAGGACCCACAACCCGGAGTTCACCATCATGGAACTCTACGTGGCGTACAAGGACTACCGCTGGATGATGGACTTCATCGAAGGGGTCTTCCGCAAAGTGGCCACCGCCGCCAATGGTTCGCCCACCGCGCAATTCCAAGGCAAGGCCATCGACTTCGGTCAGCCTTTCAAGCGCATCACCATGTGTGGCGCCATCCAGGAGAAGACCGGCGTGGACATTTTGAACGCGGATGAACGCACGGTCGGGGAACTGTGCAAGAAGTACGGCATCGAGATCACCGCCGCCATGGGCAAAGGCAAGCTGATCGACGAGCTTTTCAGCGAGCTGGTGCAGCCCGAGTTGATCCAACCCACCTTCGTGATGGACTTCCCGCTGGAGATGAGCCCGCTCTGCAAGAAGCACCGCGATGATCCGCGCCTGACCGAGCGGTTCGAGTTGTACGTGGCGGGCTTCGAAGTGGGCAATGCCTACAGCGAGTTGAACGATCCGATCGATCAGCGCGAACGTTTCGAGGACCAGCTGAAGTTGCAGGAGCGCGGCGACGACGAGGCCATGTTCATCGATCAGGATTTCCTGCGCGCGCTTGAGTACGGCATGCCACCTGCTTCAGGCATCGGCATCGGCATGGACCGCCTGGTGATGCTGCTCACCGACAATCCCGCGATCCAGGAGGTGTTGTTGTTCCCGCAGATGCGGCCGGAGAAGTTCGACTAGGCGAACCGATACCGCCAAACCATGGCCGGTACGCCGCGATGCACCGTGTCCTTCTCGTACTGCATGCCATTGCGCTTCGCCACTGCCTGACTGGCGAGATTGTCGTGGTCGATCAGTGAGATCACGGAAGGGGCTGACCGATGTTCCCGCGCGAATTCCCTGCAGGCGATCGCTGCTTCCGTTGCGCATCCCTTGCCCCATGCCGATGGTACGAGGTGGTAGCCGATCTCCAATTCATCCACACCATCCACGACCTGGGTCAACAAGCCGACCATGCCAACGGGTCGTCC
>JAGQVR010000384.1 GCA_020437875.1 Flavobacteriales bacterium | reverse complement strand
AGGGCTCCGTGCAGTAACAGTCCAGCACGCGGAAACGCAGGTGCCGGCGCCAGCCATCGCGTATCGTGTCCGGTGTCAATGACCAGGACTGATGCCGGCCTCGTACGCCTTCATCATAGGGGTACTCCTGGCTCACGGTGAAGTGCAGTTCCACCGTCCAGGCCGGTCGGTTCCTCCGGCTCAGCCAGGCCTGGTGCGAGACGTGGGGCGCGTACGCACCGCGCAAGGGTCTGCCTTTCGCGTCGCGGACGAAGACCAAGGCCAGGTCGGGTGGGCCGGCCTGAGCTTGAAAGGTGACCAAAAGAACGACCAGCAGGACCAGGCAGCGCATGCCAGCCCGTACACGCACCGATGGCTCAGGTTCAGCCGGGTGGCGGACGTACCTAACCGTCCGTCCTGACCACCGGGGGCGGCAGCCAGGACCCGTCCAGTGCCGCGGGTTCAGGGTGGTACAAGCGGAAGGCCAGGTAGAAGTCTCCTTCCGGCGCCGGCAGCCAGTTGGCCCGTTGGCTGGGGTCCTTCGGCTCATCATGCTGGATGTAGATGTCCAACGAGCCGTCCTTGCCGCGCACCAGGCCCTCGGTGGTGGAGTTGATCAGGTAGCGGCCGATCGGGTTCTCCACCAGATAACCGGCGGCACCATCGTAAGAGGTGTCGTACATGGTCACCGACCAGAAGGCCTTCACCGGCGGCTTCCCGGTCAGGGTCAGGCGATAAGTATGCGCTCCGTTCAAGGGGTTCCCCGCACTGTCCACCTGCGCGATCGGGTAAAAGGCCTCGATCTTGTCGTTGCCGCCCCAGCCCATCATGGCCGCTGCCGCACGCAGATCATGATCCCCTTGGTAAAAGTCGCGATCGCCGAAGGCATCTGTCATCATCCAGCCGTTCACCAGTTTGCCCAGGTCCTTACTGTCCGCCATCATCTGTTCCCGGGCCTCCTCCACTCCAGATCGCAAAGCCTCACGCAGATCCGTTTCCAGACCGTCCACCAGGAACGGCACTCCCGGACCGATGCCGATGCGGACGAAGCGCTCCAGCATGTCTACCTCCGAGGGGTGCGGAGGCTGGCAGAACTGGAGCAGGAAGTTCAGGTAGCCGATGAACCGCTCGTCGCGGCTGGCCTCGTCGTTCCACACCATCCAGTCCACAGGTTCCGTGACCGGAGCCTTGCCTCCCCGGTACTCGGCCAACGGCGACAATGTGTAAGCCTTCATGACGTCTGCCAAGGCGGCCAGGTCATCCTGCCCAAATAGCTGGGTCCGGCCGATCACCAGGACCAGGTCGGTCTCGAAACGGAGCACCTCGTCAAAGCCTTCAGCTCCTTTGCCATTCCAGTTCGGTCCGGCCAACAGGTAAGTGCCGGCTTGGCTTCCCGTGGCGCGCGTGCCCACGTAGTGCGGGTTGTGGCCATACAGGTCCACGAACTGGATCCCATAGTAGCGGTCCTTCACCTCCGGCACCTGCAGCACCAACGGGCCGGCACGCAGGTCCAGCAAGGCCGGTGAGTACGGTGTATCCGCATTGGGGCTGATCACATCCTTGTAGGTATGGTCCAGGGTGCGGGGTTCGCCGAGCATGGTGTTGGGCGGCCCCAGGTAGCTGGGCAGGGAAGGCCAGAGGAAGGTGCCGAACGCGGACCGGTAGCCCATCATCATCGGGAAGGCATAGGTGTAAGCTTCCTTGGCGATGGCCCGTGCTTCCTCGGGGGTGGGTGGCGCGGCGGCCTCAGGCTCCTTCTGCTCAGGCGCACCGGAGCAGGCGAACAGCATCAGGACGATCGGAAGCGTAGCGGCAAGAGAACGGTACATGGTCCTTTGGTTGGATGGTGAATATGAAAACCGCAGCAACGATGGGACCTGACGATGCTCAGGACGCCGATGGCCGCGTGCTCCGGTGATGCACTGGTCGAAGTCGATCACCTCCGGTCACCCCACATTCCAAAGCGGCCTTGCATTCCGTTCGCCTTAGGCGTATGGCAGATGCCGCTCACACAAGGAGACCATTCACTCCAGCACCACCCGCGCCCGCGCAACGCCATCCGGCCAGCGCACCTCCACCAGGTAGGGACCCGGTGCCGCACCGCTCAGATCAACAACGGCCTGACCCGCCACCTGGCCCGTCCGCACCGTCCTTCCGGCGGCGTCCTGCACCGCGTAGGTGCCCTGCACAAGCCGATCCATGACGCGCACCCGCACCTGCCCCGTGGTCGGGTTCGGCCACACCTGAAGACCGGTGCTCGAGGCGGTTTCATCGACCCCGCTGGTCACGCCGATGCTTCCGTGGAAGTCCACGTGCGCGGCGTACAGGTCGTTGTCGTTGTTGTTGTACCAGAAGGCCACGGCA
>JAGQVR010000383.1 GCA_020437875.1 Flavobacteriales bacterium | reverse complement strand
CAGCGCACCGGCATGCGTGCCCGGTGGCTCCGGGTGGGCAGGTCCATCAGGCTGTCCAGCACCTGCTCCTCACGGAACGGCGCGTAGTCGATGGGCTCGTCGGCGTCCAGAGGATAGCGCAGGTCGTACTCGATGAAGGCGGAGTCGGTGCGGAGCAGGAGCTCCTGGTGGACGCGTGCCAATGGGCCATCCTGGCTCCGTTCCCGCAGCTCCCGTAGGGCCAGCGGTCCGTCCTGCGCTTCATCCACCGGATGCCACACCTGCACGAAGAGCGGGGCTGGACCCTCGTAGCCGAAGGCCTGATAGGGAAGCCCTGCCACGAAGATGATGGTGTCCGAGAACCCGGCCGCAACAGGCACACGCTGACCCCAGGAAGGTAGCCCCAAGACCACGGCACCAAGAAGGGTCACGTACCGGACCGGCTTCATGCACCAAAGGAAAGCGTAGCCGGTCCATGTGGAAGACCTTGTACGGATGTGGGGAGAAAATTCCCCGATCACCAGCGACTGTGTTATCGGTCCGTGAAGGGCCGGCCGTGGCATGGGCCTTGCCTCCAGAAGGGCGGACCAATCCCACCGAACATGCGCCTGACCAGAACCCTTCCGCTTATCGCACTTCTTTCCTTGAGCACCCAGACCATGGCCCAACGGGATGGGTTCGGGCTGGGCTTCATCCTCGGTGAACCTACCGGCATCTCCTTCAAGGGCTGGTTGAACGACACCAGGGCCATCGATGGGGCCGTCGCCTGGGACCTCAACCACAACAACACCCTGAACCTGCATGCCGACTACCTCTTCCACAATTACGACCTGATCCGGGTGAACAAGGGCGCATTGCCCCTCTATTTCGGTCCCGGTGTGCGCTTCCGTGCCTGGCAGGACGGTCGCTATTGGAGGCACGGTGAATGGCACGATACCGAAGGCCGTGCCGACCTGGCGTTCCGATTCCCTGTGGGCCTGGCCTACCAGTTCGACAGGGCGCCGTTGGACGTATTCCTCGAGTTCGCACCGGCGATCGGTCTCCTGCCCGCCACCTATTTCGACATCGATGGTGGCCTGGGAATGCGCTACTGGTTCTAAGCCCCCTAGTTGACCCCTGCCATGTTCTCCCGATACCTTTATCCCGTCATGAGACAGCTTCTGACCTCGCTCTTCCTGCTTCCGGCGGCCTTCACCCTGAACGCCCAATGCTCCGTGGAGTTCACAGCGGACACCGTGACCCTCTATTGGGGTTACGCCCCCTTGGAATGCATGGAGCTGGCCCCCACGGTAATCGGGGCATCCCCAATGGCCCTGCTTTGGAACACGGGGGATACTTCCACGACCCTCAATGTCTGTGATACCGTCAGTTCCTGGTACACGCTGGAGTTGACGGACGACACGCTCTGCACGGCCATGGATTCCGTATTCGTGCAAGTGATCGACGTGCATTGCGGGAACAACGGCAATAAGGTGCTGGTCTGCCACATCCCGCCTGGGAACCCGTCCAACGCTCACACGATCTGCATCAGTGAGAATGGTGTTCCCGCACACCTTGCGCATGGCTGCCATCTGGGTCCGTGCGACATGGACAACGACAGTTTGAACGCCACCCCCGCCCAGCTGCAGTTGCTGGTCTCACCCAATCCCATGAACGCTCAGGCGACCGTCCAAGTAACGTCGGTGGTGGCACAGCATGTGCGGCTGACCGTGGTGGATGCGACGGGCCGACGCACCGCCCTGTTGCTGGACGAGGACCTGCCCGCCAACGGTGTCCGCACCGTAGTACTGGATCGCGGTCAGCTACCCAGCGGCACGACGGCCTGCTGGGTGGAGGCCCAGGGGGACTTCGGGAGGGAGGTCCAGCGGGTGGTGCTGGTGCGGTGATCGGGGAAGCCTCAGCGCTTCTCCACCACCTCGCCACCGGCGTTGTAGCGCTCGCCGGAGACCATCACACCGGTCTCGTAGTAGAGTTCCATCTGCCCGCCATCGGTGGTCTTGAAGAACTGCCAGCGCCCGTCGCGCCTGCCCTGGCGGAAGTAGCCGCGCACCACGAGGTCGCCGGACGCATCGTAGCGTTCCCAAGGGCCATCGGGCAGGGTGCGGTAGTAGCTGCCCTTCTCCTTGACCGACCCGTCGGAATAATACTCGGTCACCCACACATGATCGCCCTCGATCACACAGGTGCTGTGCACGGACCCGTCGGCATTGTACTTGGTGCCGGTGGCGTCCTGGGCCGAAAGCGAGACGGCGGTGAACAGGGCGATGGAGAGGATGATGACTTTCATGACGCGGGTCCTTGCAATTCCTATTGATCAAAGTTAATGAATGTTATGCTCCGTGTTAACTATATGTTACCTGATGAGCTCA
>JAGQVR010000382.1 GCA_020437875.1 Flavobacteriales bacterium | reverse complement strand
ATCAATGTGAACGCCACCCACTTCTGCCCGTATCACCCCGCATGCGCGGCACCCGAACGCACCTGTCCAGGCATCTCCCAGCCTTGGCGCTCCTTTGGATATGGCTGCCTGCCCAAGCCCAGTTCTGCGGACCCAACGTACCGTCCATCACGGTGGACCTCAGTGCCTCCACCAACGCCACCTTCCAGAGCCCGAGCATCCAGCGCCAGGGCCAGTGTTGCGGCGTCACAGCGCCTGACCAGTGCCTCCAATTCGTCATCACGCTGCACCCTGACGCACAGGGCATCAACTTCGAGATCTGCGACGGTGCCGTGCCACCGGGGGCGCTCTTCTACCAGATCGCCTGCGGCCCACAGGTGCAAGTGGGCCAGGCCATCTGCCTGGACGGTGCCGGGCCGCACATCCTCACCTTCTGCAAGCCGGGCAACAACACCAATCAATACTGCATCACGTCCATCCCGCCGCCCTCGGTCGGCCCCGGTATCACCTTGAACGATGGGTGCACCGGAACCATCACGAGCAACGGCTTCGCACCGGGTACCATTCAGTGGACCTCTGTTGCGCCCGGCGCCACAGGAGCTTACGATAACTACCTCGCCTGCGCCACATGCGGCAACACCACCGTTACAGGCCAGACCGGCGCACCGGCTTGGGTGGACTACCAGATCTGCGGCAACGCCATCGCACCGTGCAGCAGCAGCAGCTATTGCGATACGGTGCGTGTGTTCTTCAATCCCACGCTCGTGGTGAACATCCAGCCGACTTTACCCACGGTCTGTTTCGGTGCGGCGGGCACCACCATCACCGCAGTGGGCAGTGGTGGCACACCGCCATATTCCTTCCAATGGAGTACGGGCGCCAGCACGCCGAGCATCTTTGTAGGACCGGGTACCTACAGTGTGGTCATGAGCGATGCGACCAACTGCCCGCCCGCGAACACCCAGGTGGTGGTCACCCAGTTCGCCCAGCCGATCCAGGCGATCCCCGGGGATGATATCCTCGTGTGCGGACAGGCTGGACAGGTGACCCTCAACGGTGCTGTAACTGGTGCGAGCGGTGGGATCTGGAGCGGGGGCAACGGCAGCTTCTCCCCGAACACGACCACCCTGAACGCGGTGTACACGCCAACGGCAGCGGAGATCGCGGCTGGATCCGTCCAGCTCACGCTCACGACCACCGGCAACGGAACCTGCCCCGGTGATGCCGATGTGCTCACCATCACCTTCGCGGCGCCTTTCGGTGGAGTGGGTCTAACAAGCACCGATGCCACCTGCGCCAATGCGGCCAACGGAACGGCCACGGTGGCTCCCGCCCAGCCCGGTTGGACTTATGCCTGGGATCATGACGCCGCGTTGAACAGCTCCGTGGCCAGCGGCCTTTCCGCCGGTGACTATGCGGTAACGGTCACCGACCCTTCCGGCTGCACCATCACACTTACCGCTTCAGTGACCGCGCCTACAGCGCTTGCCATCGCCTCCGTGGATGTGGAGGATGAGAGCTGCGCTGGTGTGGGTGACGGCAGCGTGGCCGTGCAGGTGACCGGTGGCACAGCGCCATACAGCTACCAATGGAGCAACGGCGCAACGACTTCACCGATCACGGTGGGCGCAGGTAACTACACCGTGCAGGTGACCGATGCGAACGGATGCACCGCGCCACAAGCCTCGGCCAACGTGGCGGCCTTGGGTCAACCCAATAGCGCCAATGCGGGTGCCGATCTCGTGGGCTGCCTGAACGCACTTCCTGTTGCCTTGAACGGCAGCGTGACGAATGCCACCGGCGGTACCTGGAGCGGGGGTGGCGGCACTTTCCTCGGCACCGGGCTTCAGGCGTCCTATCAGCCTTCGCCACTGGAGATCCTGGCTGGTGGGGTGGACCTCGTGCTCACCACCACGGGCAACGGCAACTGCCCGGCTGGCAACGACATCCTGCACATCGCCTTGTCCAACGCCTTCCTCAATGCCTCGCTCACGGCTACGGATGTACTGTGCAATGGTGGTACTACGGGTACGGCCACCTATCTGCCCGCACTTCCATCGCTCACCTACCTGTGGACGCCAAACGGGGCGGGGGTGGGCAACATGGCCTCTTCGCTGGTAGCGGGTGATTGTTCGGTCACCGTCACCGACGCCTTGGGCTGCGACACCACCTTGTCCGTTACGATCGCTGAACCGCCACCCTTGACCGCCTCGATCCAGCAAGCCACCGACCCGCTCTGCGCGAACACGACCGATGGTGCCATCACGGCAACGGCTTCGGGTGGTACAGCACCATATACCTTCACTTGGAGCCCGAACGCGGGCGGACAATCGGCGCCAAGCATCAGCGGCCTGCCAGGCGGATGGTTCGCACTCACCGTTAC
>JAGQVR010000381.1 GCA_020437875.1 Flavobacteriales bacterium | reverse complement strand
GACCAAGTTGCTGGAGAAGGAGGAGGAATACAAGGAGCAGTTCGCCAATCCCTATGAAGCCGCGGCAAGGGGTTTCGTCGACGAGGTGATCCGCCCTTCGGAGACCCGCCAGAAGGTCATCGCTGCGCTGGACATGCTGCGGAACAAGGTGCAGAAACTCCCGCGCAAGAAACACGGCAACATTCCGCTTTGATCCCCGTACCAAGCGGCTGCGGCGCACGGAAAAGCGCACTGACCGAATGAAGTTCACCGTCGTTACTCCCAGCTTCGGCCAACTGGCCTTCCTCAAGCTCAACGCAGCTTCCGTTGCCGACCAACGCGGTCCGGGTGTGGAGGTTGAACACGTGGTGCAGGACGGCGGGTCGAGGGATGGTACTCGCGAATGGCTTGCGGAACGCACCGATATCCGGGGCGTGGCCGAGGCGGACAATGGCATGTACGATGCCATCAACCGGGGCATCATCAAAGGAAGCGGCGAGGTGTTCTCATGGCTGAATTGCGATGAACAATACCTGCCTGGGGCATTGGACATGGTGCGCGAATTCTTCGAACGCAACCCGAAGATCGACATCGCTGCCGGAGATACGATAGTTGTGGACGGAGAAGGCGAATACATGTGCCATCGGAAGGCCGTGGTGCCCTCGGCCGGGATACTACGCTTGGGTCGCTTGCCCGTGCAAAGCAGTTCCTTGTTCTTTCGTGAACGCACCGTGAAGGGCCCGAAGGCGGTGCTTTTCGACACGAAGTGGAAGGCCATGGGCGATTGGGCTTGGCTGAAGGAGTTGATGGAAAATGGTGCACGGCTCGAACGCATCCCGAAGTTCCTGTCGACCTTCACCGACACCGGTGGTAACCTCGGTATCAGCCCGCGCGCCATCCGCGAAATGCGGGAAGTGCGCGCTGCGTTGACCCCGGTCCAACGTGCTTCGGCACCGGTGGTGCGTGCTGGTGATTACCTGCGAAAGATCATGGATGGCTATTACTTCCAGAAGCCGTACGACTACGCGATCTACGATGCGGACCCTTCTGCGCACAGCGGTGTATCATCCGCCCGACGTTCCCGCCACGTGGCCAAACCGACCTTCGATTGGAAAGGTCACATGATGGGGCATTGAGCAGGCCTGTCATTTCCGCTCGTGTTGCGCACGTCCTTGTGGCGATAGCATGTTTCCTACCCTTCAGCGGAAACACCCAAAGTGCTGCGGTACCATCCATCGGTGATGCCTTCGTCGATTCCGTTCTGGCTTGGCCCTACGATAAGTTGGTCGCTGACCTCCCGTTGTCAAAGAGCGTCATCACACGTGCATTGATCGTTACGCGTGGACGCAAGGCACATGCCGCCACCGGCAAGTTGGAGACGGACCTCTCCACGGTCCATTTCCTGCTGGGCAAGTACGACTCCAGCACCTACCACGGCCTTCAGGCGGTGGAACTGCTTCAGGCACATGGGCTGTACACCCTCCAAGGAGAGGCTTTGACGCGCTTGGCATATCAACTCCGAAGTACCGATCTTGAGGAAGCGTTCCGCTATTTCCGGGAGGGCATCGCCTTATTGGAAGCGGAGAAGGCCGAACTCAACCTGTGCGGCGCGTACGACAACTTCGGTGTGCTGCATGAGGACAATGGCGACCTGGAGAGTGCACTCTACTATTACCAGCGGGCCTTGGCGATGAAGGAGTCGTTGAACGATAGCATCGGGATCCCGTACAGCCTGAACAAGATCGGAACGGCCAAGCTGACCGAGCGTCGTTTCGATGAGGCCTTGGCCCTGTTCCAGCGTGCGGATACCATACGCAGGCGGATCGATGATCGATTGGGCCTTGCGGACCAACCCGTGTACTTCGGTGACCTCTACCAGGCTTGGGGCAGGCCCGCCGAAGCCATCCCCTATTTCGAGGCTGGCGTGGAGCGTGGCAAAGCCTTGGACTATTCCTTCCTGGTACGCTACTGCTACGAACGACTTGCGGAGTGCCATGAGGCGATGGGTGATCATCGAGCAGCCTTGGTGGCCATGCGGGCCGGTATCGCGATCAAGGACAGTGTGCGTAGCGAGCAGACCACGCGTACGATACTGGAATTGAAGGAACAATTCAACGCGGCGGAAAAGGACCGCGAGATCGCCATGCTTGCAGCACGTGCTGAAAAACGCAGGCTGTACACCATCTTGGTCGCCATCGCTGTTGGTCTGGTGGTGGTGAGCATCCTCCTCTTCCAACAAATGCGGAGCCGAAAGGAACGAGCGGAGCATGATGCCATGATCATCAAGGAACGGGAGGCAGGCATCAAGGCCATGTTCGCAGCTACGGAGAACGAGCGCGGTCGATTGGCGAGGGAATTGCACGACGGTATCGGTCAGCAACTGGG
>JAGQVR010000380.1 GCA_020437875.1 Flavobacteriales bacterium | reverse complement strand
GGGTGCTTTGGCGCCACCACAACCTGCACCATTACGTGGGTGATGAGGGCGCCTTCGGCGTGAGCTCCCCGCTCTGGGACCATGTCTTCGGCACCATGCCCGTGGACCCGAAGGCGAAACGGCAGGCCGCGCAGGCCTGAGCCGTCCATGTCCGGACCGCTCCATCGTGTTCGGCGAAGGGTGGATCGGCGAATGGTACACCTCCTGGTCTGGTCGTTGGTCGCGGTGGGTTGTGCCACACCGGACACCAGTGGCATCCGTCTCATCGGGCATGGTGGCCTCGGTCCTTCGGGGCAACACCCCATGAACAGCGAGATGGCGCTACGAGCTGCACTTGATAAGGGTCTGGACGGCGTGGAGATGGACGTACAGCTGACCGCTGACTCCGTACTGGTGGCCCATCATGACCTGCAATTGCACGGTCCCACCTGCATGGGCCGCATCGCCGACCACGACTGGCAGGCGTTGCAGGCCTGTGCACAGCCGGGGGTCCAGGGTGCCTTTCAAGGCGTCCGGTTGAAAGCCTTGCTCGAGGAACTGGCAAAGGATCACCCGCAGGCGGAGTACACTCTCGATGTGAAGCTGGACACCGACGGGGATTGGTGGACCTACCTGCACCGCTTCGCCCGCGCCATCGAACGGTTGGAACGCGAGGCGGACCTGAAGGGTCGCCTGATCGTGGAATGCCGTTCACCGGACCTGCTTCAAGCCCTCAAGGAACAGGCACCGAACGTTGCGCGCTATTTGATCACGGAAGATGCCGCCAAGGGCATCGGCACGGCCGTGGAGACCGGCTGTGCGGGGATCACCATGCCGGCGGATGTCCTCGACGAAGCGGAAGCTACACGCATCCACGATGCTGGCCTGAAGCTCACGCTCTACGGGGTCGGTAGCCGATGGTCCCTGCAACATGCCGTGGACCTCAAGCCCGATCGGATCCAGGTGGACGATTGATCCGAGATCACGGATCATCCGCTTCCCATGCGGATGCTCGAGGAAGGCCAATGACCGGAACGACTTCAGGGCAGCCGCACCAGCTTCAAGCCCTCCTGTTCCAGCATGATGGCGTACTCGTTCCGGAAGCCGTTCTCCGGTCCGGTCCGGCTCATGCGGAAGCCCATGTGCAGGGGCTCGGTGCTCACCTCGGCGAAGTGATCGGTGAAGCCGAGTCCTTGGGTGAACAGGGCCTTCAGGTAGTAGAAGGTCACATCGAAGCCGAGTAGCGCGTAGCTGTCCACATCCGCCTTGAAGCGCTCGCGATAGGCCGTGGTGAAGGCGTGCGTGCGCGGTTCATCCTGGTCGAAGAAGGCCGGTGAGGCGTAGGTGAAGTCCAATACCTCCAGGTCGTTCACCGAAACGGAGGGCATCGCGTTCCACCCTTCCATGCCCACCAATCGGAGCTTGTACTTGGCCGCCAGCGGCTTCAACTTGGTCACCAGGGTGGTCACGAACTCCACATCCTCGCTCATGGCCAGGATCACGTTCAGGCGGTTGGCATCCAGTTTGGCCGCCAGGTCACCAAGGTCGCGTTTGCCCGGTCGGGCCACGAGCACGGTATCACGGATCCGGTCGATCCGCTGATGCATCGCCTCGTTCACCGCGTTGAAGGTCATCTGCTGGCTATCCTTCTCCCCCGCTATGTCGGGACGGAGCAGGATGATGTTCGCCGTGGCGAAGCGGTTCGCCACGAAGCGCGCCGCATGCTTCACGAGGTCAGAGCGCGTCGGGCTCACCTTGCTGACGTTCGGCATGCCCAGGATCACCTTGTTGCTCTGCGGCACGGGGCAGACGATGTGCGCGCGCGGGTTCGCACGGGCGAGCTGCTCGATGGCGGAGCGGTTGAAGGGTCCGATGAAGAGGTCGACGTCCTGCATCTCCGGCCGCTTGATCACCGGGTTCCACACCGCGGGTTCATCACCCACATCGAGCACATCGACGTCCGCGTTCAGGCCGAGCGTCCTCAGCGAATCGATCGCCATGCGCGCCCCGTTGTAGAACTGCACGGCCGCGCGCGTCGGCATGTAGTAGCGGGCTTCATCGGCCACTTTCGCACTGGCCAGGGCGCTGTCGTTCTTCGCGATGGAGAAGGGCAGCAAGAGGCCCACCTTGTAGCGCATCTGTTCGCGGATGCGGATGGCCGGCGTCGCTGTCTCCTCTTCCTTCCCCGCACCGGGTATGCTGATCACGGCACCGGCCTTCAAGCCTTCCGGCAGACCTCCGTTGGCCGCCTTGATCGCCTCGGGATCCACGGCATAGCGCTTGCCCAGGCTGAAGAGCGTCTCCCCGGCCTGCACGGTGTGCGCAATGCCCTCCGTGGCCACCACCGCAGGTGCCAGGACGTTCGCGGGCGCTCCCTCCACCTTCGCCACCGGGATCTC
>JAGQVR010000379.1 GCA_020437875.1 Flavobacteriales bacterium | reverse complement strand
AAGATCGGCATCATGGGCTGCATCGTGAACGGTCCCGGCGAGATGGCCGATGCCGATTACGGTTACGTGGGCACCGGCCCCGGCGTGATCACCCTTTACAAGGAGAAGGAAGTGGTGAAGCGCAATGTGCCCAGCGCACAGGCCGTGGACGAGCTGATCGAGCTGATCCGCAGCCACGGGGACTGGGTGGATGTCAGTGAATAGGTCCTCCTGGCAATGACGACATGGCCCATTGGGCCATGCCTTGCCTTCGATCCATGACCGAACAGGAATGGACCACCCGCTCAGCGGTGCGCGTGGCTCGTCTTCTGGGCGATGGCCTGTTCGGCCTTCTCGCTGCTGTGGTTGATCACGACGACGGCGAGGATGAGGATCATCACAGCGGCTTGCAGGAGGGTGCGGTACTTCGTTTCCATGGGGATGTGATCTGGTGTCGGCTGTCTACGGGGCCCGATCCCCGGAAGTGCCAGAAACTCGACACAGGATCACGAGGGTTCGACGAACGACTGGCCACCATAGATGGACCGGAGAACCATTAAGCGCTGAAGGAGGGTCGGCGCTCCCCGGACCGGTCCTCAGAAGTTCACCACACGGCCCCTCGCCACCTTTTCAGCGGCGAAGAGCTCAGCGCGCACCGGCGCCTTGAAGGCCTCGAAGGCGGGCATACGTTCCGCATCCAGCGGTTCCGTGTTCGGGAACTCCTCCCGGCGGTGGTCCACCTGCACACCGTTCTTCCAGAAGCGGAAGCAGACATGCGGCCCGGTGGCCAGACCGGTGCTTCCCACCTCCCCGATCACCTGGCCCTGCTGTACGGCCTGGCCCTGCTTCACCAGGATCTTGCGCATGTGCAGGTATTGGGTGCTGTAGGTGCCGTTGTGGCGGATCTTCACGAAGTTGCCATTGCCTCCGGTTCGTCCGGCCTTCTCCACGATGCCATCCCCCACGGCGAGGATCGGCGTGCCATAGGGTGCTGCGTAGTCCGTACCCAGGTGTGCCTTCATCACCTTCTGCACGGGATGCAGGCGTCTGGAGCTGAAGCCACTGGAGATCCGGCTGAACTTGAGCGGCGCCTGCAGGAAGGCCTTGCGCATGCTGCGGCCCTCATCGTCATAGTAGGACTCCTTGCCATCGCTCTGGGCGAAGAGGTAGGCCTCCCTCACCGTGCCCCCACTGATGTAGCGTGCGCCCACGATCTCCGGCGCCCCGTAGGGTTCACCATCAACGGTCTTCTCCTGGTAGACCACCGAGAACATGTCATCCTTCTGGATCCGGTAGAAGTCCACGGTCCAGGCGAAGACATCCGCGAGTTGCATGGCGAGCTGCGGATCCGCACCGACCCTCGCCAGGTCGTTGTACAGCGCACCCGTCACTGAACAGGCGATGCTCCTTTCCTCCACCTTCACGGGTCGCTCACCCACGGTGACCCCCACGCTATCATGCAGGTGGAAGACCACGTAATGCACGGCATCGGCCTCGTACACGAAGTACTCCGGGCTCAGGGTGTTCTCCTCGTCGAAGATGAAGGCATAGGGATGGCCGAGCCGCATCCGACGAACATCGAAGTGCGGCAGTGCGAGCTCGACCAGACCGTGGATGAGGTTCTGATCGACGCCACGTGCGTTCAGCAGGCCACCGAAAGTGTCACCGCGTTTCATGGAGCCATGCTCCAGCACATAGCCGGCCATCGGGATACCATAGGCATCCGGAGGGGATGGGATCGTGTCCTCCACCGCGACCGGCTCCGGGTCCGGGGTGTACTCCACATGTGGACTGATGTCCACGGATAAGAAGAACAAGCCAACCCCGCCCGTTGCGGCCAACGCCACCAACCCTTTCTTCCACCAGACCATGGGAGTGCAAGGAACACCATGGGCCCTGCGCCACCATCACCGGCGGTCACATCCTATCCACGGCGGGTTGTTCACCCGGTGGGGTTCACAAGGTCACTCCTTGGCGATCGGATGGTTCAGCCCCTCGTAGTCCGACAGCTCCATCTTGATCGAACCCACAAGCACTTTGGCCTGCGCCAGCACCGGGATCCGGTTGCCGTCGTCGGTGATCCACACGTTCAGGTCGTCGTTGCCCTTGAAGATGCGTCCCTCCTGCACCACCGGCTGGAACTTGAGGCAGCGGTACTTGCCGTTGCGCAATTTGATGGTCTCCTTGCCCATGTACTTCATGCGCAGCGGCCAGAGCTCATCGTCCATGAAGGTATCGATGGTGAAGATGTCGCCCTCCTTCGCGTTGGCGAAGTCGATGGTGCGGGCGAAGTAGAAGGCGCTGAGCATGTCCTGGACGCTGGCGGGCACCTTGTGGGTCACCTTCTTCTGGGTGGTCACCTCGCCCTTCACCTGGTTGTACACATAGTCCTGGCTGAACTCGTAACCGCCC
>JAGQVR010000037.1 GCA_020437875.1 Flavobacteriales bacterium | reverse complement strand
TCACCCATGCACCACCTTCACCCTGTCTGCAATGTGATCGAACAGGTTCTTGAGCGGCTTCTCCACCATCATCTTCAGGATGGGGTTCAATTCCCCGTTGAACACCTGCCAGGCTTCGGTAGTGCCGTTCACTTCCTTCAAATGGACATCAAGCGTGAAGGGGAACGGACTGCGTTCGGTCGCCTTGTAACGCACATGGTCCGGCGCTGCGCCGCCATCCAGTTCGAGACCGATGGTGGCTGCCCCTTGCACCTTGAAGGAGCATGACCGTCCGTCGCTCTTCCATTCGCTGATCTTGTCCTTCGGCAGCAACTGCTCGAAGTTGTTCATGTCCGTGAGGAAGGTGTACAGCTCCTGGGCTCCCTTGTTGATATCAACGTGTTTGCTCTCGATGGTCGTCATGGTCTTGTTCTGGTCGAAGCCGGTTTCCGCGAGGTCGCGAGGCGGTCTAGTTGCAATTGATGTCTCTTTCCGGAAGCCGGTCATCGGTCCCCACGAGGTCGTCGAAGCGGTCCCATTACCTGACTGATCCACTTATGCCTCGACCGCGCTCCAATTCGCCGGGTCCTTGCGCCATTCATTCAACGATACCACGTCCTTCTCGGTGATGTAGTCGCTGCGCAGGGCCTGGTCCAACAGGATGCTGTAGTTCGTGAGCGCGTGCAGATTCACCTTGGCCTTTGCGAAGGCCTCGCGAGCCTCTTCGAAGCCGTAGGTGAAGATCGCGACCATGCCTTTCACCTCCAGACCGGCATCGCGAAGGGCTTGCACGGCGTTGAGACTACTTCCTCCCGTGCTCACCAGGTCCTCGATGACCACCACACTGCGGCCTACGCTGAGGTCGCCTTCCACCTGGTTCTTCAGTCCGTGCTCCTTGCTTCCGCTGCGCACATAGATGAAGGGCAGGCCGAGGTCATGTGCCACCAGCGCACCGTGGGCGATGCCACCTGTGGCCACGCCCGCAATCATGTCCACACGTCCGAACTCGTGATTGATCGCATGCACGAATTGCTGGCGGATATAGGTCCGTACCGCGGGGTAGGAGAGCGTCTTCCGGTTGTCGCAATAGATCGGGCTCTTCCACCCACTGGCCCAGGTGAAGGGCTTCTTCGGACTAAGTTTGACGGCCTTGATCTGGAGCAGGGACTCCGCTACTTTGAGCGCTGGATCGAGGGGTGAGGACATGCCACGAAAGTACGACGTTTACATCGGGGGGAAGGCTTTAGGCTTCCTGGAGGCCGGGGAGGAAGCGGGTGACCGCCGGGTGATCGAACTTCGGTCCGGAAAGGAATTGCGGGCATTGGTGGCCCTAATGAACGCGGGCGGGATCGAAGAGGGACTCGATGTCCGCGGCATCGGTTTCGATGCCTGGCAGACCTTCTATGATGATCACACTTTTGTGCTCGCCGCCGGGGGACTGGTGATCGATGAAGGCGGCCGCCTGCTTGCGATCAAGCGCCTCGGGAGATGGGACCTTCCAAAGGGCAAGGTTGAGAAGGGAGAGGCCGTGGAGGTGGGTGCCGTTCGCGAGGTGAAGGAGGAATGCGGCCTGAACGATGTGCGGCTCATACGTCCGATGACAAGCACGTGGCATACGTACGAGCGCAAGGGCCGGCAGCACCTCAAGCGCACCGATTGGTTCCTCATGCGTGCATCCTCCGGCGAGGAATTGACCGCACAGGTCGAGGAGGATATCGAAGAAGTGCGTTGGCTGGATGAAGAAGGGGTTCGCATGATGGAAGCCGATACCTATCCTTCACTGTTGCCGGTGCTCAAAGCCTGGCGTTCCCTGTCAACGTGAAAGGATCATGCTCCCTGCATGCGTGGCGCAAGCTGTCGCATTCCGCCTCCAAGGAGGTATTTCATGTGCCCATGCCCGCATGAGCACAGGTGACCCTAATCATCCCACACCTTCAGTCGCTGACTTTTGTTCGCCTCCGTCTTCGCTTTGAAGAAGAGTTCCGCCAATCCGCGACTGGGAAGGGGTGCAGGTGAACGCGCGAGGACTTTCCCGTTCAACAGATAGAAGGCCGGTAGACTGCGGAGCTCCAGGTCATCACGTACCTGTTGTTCGGCCACGGCATGCAACCAGATCACCTGGTAGGAGGCAGGCATCCGCTTGCGCATCGCGTTGAAGTCCTCCAGCGACCCGTCCAACCCGACGATCACCACGGATACCACGTCCTTGTATTCTTCGGCCAGTGCGATCAGGCTGGTGATCTCCGCAGTGCAATAGCTGCACCAATCAGCAGTGAAGGCCAGGCACATCGGTCCTTTCAGCAATTCGTCCAGCTGCTTCGCATGGCCTCGTTCATCTTCAAGCCGCATCGCCGGCAATTCGGTGCCAACGCGCATCAATGTCAGGTCGTGCATCATGTTCGATGCGATCACACGATGTTCACGATAGATGCTTGCAGCTGCCACATCCGCGAGGACCGCTTCAGCTGCTACGTTCGGGACCAACTCCTCTGGATGATGGAGGTACAACTGGTCGATCATCACCAGCTCGGCCAGACGGTCGTCGTCACGTAGAAGGCCATTGCTTTGGAACAGCCTGATCATGTCCGAGGACTTACCGGTCGAGGAGATGAGGCGCAGGGAGTCGGGCTTGTCGCGATGGAGCCGCTCCAGGTCCTCGTTGTAAAGGCTGCGGATCAACCGGACATATTCCGGATCATCGTATCGGACGGCTCTTCCTTGCACGAAGCGTTCGAACAGGTCACGGTCCTGCGTTCGCGGACCGAGGTACAAGCCGGCGATGCTGTTGTCGAGGTAGCCTGTGAACCATGGATCATCCACCTCGCGATAGAAGCGGCGAAGCTTCACGGCGAAACTGTCCACCCTGGCCTTGGAGAGGACGGGTGTCACGAAGAGGGTAGGAGGGCGCGTGGTGGAGTCGGGCTTGGATGTGCCCTCTTTCCGTTGGATCTCCAATACCTGCATGCCAGCGGCCTCGTCGGTGGCGAGGTCCTCCGCGAGGAAGGCATCGATCCGTTCGTTCAGGTCGGTGGTCAGGGCGTTCACGTCCATCGGGTCGATCCGGGAGAATTCGAGTCCCAGGCGAGCCGTTCCACTGATGCTGCGCGCGGTGCCAAGGTCGTAGGCGGTCACGTGCAGGTTGGATCCCGTGCGCAGGTACAGGTCAGCGTAACGCTCCCCGACCCGTAACTGCATGCGCGCGGTCCCTTCCACCTTGCCACCAAGTGCAACGGTCCCTGTCGAGTCGAGCATGCCGCGCGCGACCAGTTCAGTGCGCAGGGTGAAGAGGTCGGTGTAGCGATAGAGTGATACAAGGTCCGATCCCATGCCACGCGCGATCACGTGCAGGTTGAATTCACCCGCGGACAGCAGGGTGGTGTTGATCAGGGCGAGGCTGAGCAGCAGGGCACGCATCACGGGCGTTCTCCGAGGTCCATGGGGACCAACGCGGAAACATCGGCCTTATTGGCGATCAGTTCCCGCACGATCGTGCTGCTGATGTGGGCGTGCTCGGGCGCGGATGGAAGGAAGATCGTCTCCACCCCGGCGAGCTGGCGGTTCATCAGGGCGATGCTCCTTTCGTAGCCATGGTCGGTGCTGTTGCGGAGACCACGGATGATGAATCCGGCTCCCATGCGTTTGCACAGGTCCACCGTCAGCCCTTCGAAGGCCACTGGTTCCACCTGTGGGTGGGCACTGAACGCATCGCGTATCCACGATAATCGCTGCGCCTGTTCGAACATCGTTCTCTTCGTGTTGTTCACGCCCATGCCGATGATGATGCGTTCGAAGAGGGGCAAAGCCCGTTCCACGATGCTCACGTGGCCCACGGTGATCGGGTCGAAGGTTCCCGGGAATACGGCGATCGGTCTGCTCATGAACGTACGCTGAAAGGTGCTGGAAAGGTAAAGGTACCGCCCGCTGCCCACTGCCTATTGACCACTGGACTCCCCCCAAGCCGTAGCGCAGAAGAACTGAGCTTTCTGCACCTCAATAAGCGATTCAGGCACCGAAGAAGCTGAAGTGGATGGTCCCGTATCTGCGGGTGCGCTGGTAACCAGGAAGTGCACTCACGTCGGTCTTCTCATGATGCTCGAGGATCAACACGCCGTCCGTGCCCAACAAGCCCGCATCACGCACGAGGCCGGGTATCCGGTCGATCCCGTCAAGTTGGAACGGTGGGTCCGCGAAGACAACATCATACTGGCCCCGGTGGCTGCCGAGGAAGGTGAAGACATCGCCTTTCACCATGCGCCATCCGTTCTCGTTCAGTTCGCGTGCGGTCCGTTGCATGAAAGCGAAGAGATCACGGTCCTGTTCAACCGAGATCACCTCCGCCGCACCGCGGGAAAGGAATTCCAGGGAGATGTTGCCCGTACCGGCGAAGAGGTCGAGCACACGGATGCCTTCCAGCGGGACACTGTGTTGCAGGACGTTGAACAACCCTTCCTTGGCGAAGTCCGTAGTGGGTCGGGCCTCCATCTCGTGCGGCGGGTGCAGCCGACGATTGCGGTACTTTCCACCTACGATACGCATGTGATCTGGTCGAACGCGGCCGACCAACGTTCCGCTTCCATGCCGCCAGGGAGCGCACCCACTGCCATGGCCGGAACAGCTGCGGCATGGTCCGCGAAGTAGGTGTTGAGCAGGTCGCGGTCGACCTTGGCAAGATGCGTACCACCGCTGAGAAGCACGATGCCATCGGGCCGCAGGCCGGCACGCTCCGTGGCCATCAGGCAGAAATAGAGGACATCCTCCGGGGTCCTCGCCGGATAGGAACTGCTCAGCAACAAGCCTTGTCCACCCGCGATGGCCACATCCAGACGGTCAGCCCCACGGTGCATCAGGAGAACAGCTCCGAGCCGCGCGCGTGATAGCGCCCCGTTCACCAACACGGCCTGGAGCGGAAGGCTTCGCGCCATGGGATACCGTTCCAGGATGAGCCGTTCATGGGTCAGGTCGGAGACATAGAGGCATTGTGCCCCCAAGGTGCCCACAGATTCCTCCCGAACGCTACCCACAGGCGAACGTCCGTGCACGAGGGTCAGGTGGTCCAACGCCGAGCCGGGCTCCAGTGCGCCGTCAGGCACCAGGGTGCTCCACTCAGGCAGGGTGACATAGGTGACCGAACGTGGATGGCTCGGCAGGTCGGTGGAGCGGACCGCATCGGCATCTGGCGCCCAGTGCATCGCCGCCACGCGGCCACTATCCATGTCATGCGCCACCCAGGCCGAGACACCCTGGCCCAGTACCAGGGCGACATGATACATGCGTCCCACCTCGGGCCGGTAATCCTTCGATCGATGGCTCCCCGGAGCCAGGCGTTCAGCCACCATGTTCATTTCGTTCCGGTGCGCGCAGCTCGTTCACCTGGGTGTTCGCGGATCGATGTACACGGTAGCTCCGATAGGCCAGCACCATCGCGGAGACCACGAAGAGGATGCCGAGCACGTTCCCGGTCCGTTCACTGAAATAACCGAGCTGCATCAACAAGGCGATCGATCCGGCAAGGAAGGCAAGCCCGGCACCGAGGAGCATCGATGGCCCTTGACCGTCCATGATGCCGGCCACCAGGAGCGTGCCACCGGCAAGCATCAGGAACACCGCGATGACGTTGAAGAACAGGCGTTTCATGAGAACGTGAGGCGACCAAAAGTAGGGTAATTTCACGCCTTGCAACGGTGGATGGCCGGGCTTTCCACCGATGTTCGCCCAAGTGTTCCGATGACCTCATCGACCCAGGTGACCGCTCTCAGCGACCGGCTGCTCGACGCGCTCGGCCATGTGCCCACCGTGGGCCAGGAACGTGCCGCGCGGGCCTTGGAGCGTTTGATGACGACGAGCAAGGAACGCACAGCCTTGATCCTGAAGGGCTATGCAGGAACGGGCAAGACCTCTCTTGTCGGCGCCCTGGTGAAGGTGCTGGCCATGGAGAACAGGCCGGTCGTCCTGCTGGCACCCACGGGCCGGGCGGCCCGGGTGCTGGCGTCCTTTGCGGGCAAGGAGGCGTCGACCATTCACCGGCGTATCTATCGGTCCTTGGGTGATGAGGATGGCTTCCAAGGTGTCCGGGTGGGACCGAACAGGGATGCGGGTGCGCTCTTCATCGTGGATGAGGCATCGATGATCGGGCGGCACGGAGGTGGGGATGGTGGTTTCGGGGGACGCGACCTGTTGGACGACCTTTTCGAGCACATCTATGCGGCACCGGGTGCACGTGTGTTGTTGATCGGTGATCCCGCGCAGCTGCCGCCGGTGGGCAGTGAGCACAGTCCGGCGCTGGATCCGAAGGAACTGGCGGCGTTCGGCGTCGTTGCCGGTGTCGTGGAATTGACGGATGTGGTGCGTCAGGCCTCTGCTTCAGGCATTCTCTCCAACGCCACCGCCCTTCGTGGTCTTCTGACCGCCAAAGAGCCGAAGGTGATCTTCCAGCAGGGCTTCCCCGATGTGATCCGAACGGATGGACATGACCTGCAGGACGCCTTGGAGACGGCGTACGCCCAGGATGGCGACGAGGAGGTCTGCGTGATCTGCAGGAGCAACAAGCGTGCTTTCGCATACGGTCAGCAGGTGCGTGCGCGCATCCACGGTTTCGAGGAGGAGTTGTGTTCAGGTGATCGTTTGATGGTCGTCCGGAACGACTACTTCTGGGCCGGTCGCAATGGGAGGGCGGAGCTGATAGCCAATGGCGAACAGTTGTGGGTCTCGCGTGTGCACGGGGTGGAGGAGCTTCACGGCATGCGCTTCGCGGACATCACCGTGCGTTGGTGGAACGGACAGGAGGAACGTGAACTGGAAGTGAAGGTGATGCTCGATGTCCTCGCGTTGGAGTCGCCCGCATTGCCCATGGAGCGGCTCAAGCTCTTACGAGATGGGGTCTTCCAACAGCTGGAGGCTGGCACGAAGGCGGCACGGACGAAAGCACTGCGTGATGACCCGTATGCGCAGGCCCTGCAGGTGAAGTACGCCTATGCGGTCACGGCGCACAAGGCCCAGGGTGGCCAGTGGAGCACGGTGTTCGTCGATCAGGGCTATCTCAACGAGGACATGATCGATACCGGGTACGTGCGCTGGTTGTACACGGCCATCACGCGTGCGAGCCACCGGCTCTACCTGTTGAACTTCCACCCTCGATTCTGGGGTGAGGAGGGTTGATCCTACGCACCGAACAGCATGGCCTGTTCCAACGGTCGGGGTGTGGCCACGCTGATCAGGTGATATCCCTGCATACGCCAGGTCCGTACATGATACTCCGGAGCGGCCATCGCCATGAACTCGGTGTGCTGGATGGTGAGCTTGTTCAATGCTTCGTCCACGCGCAAGCTCCGCAGATCATCCATGATCCCCACTCCGCTCGCCTTCAACACGGCCTCCTTCCGTGTCCAGAATTCCAGGAAGGTCCGTTTGGGCTCGTTGCTATGCCCGATCAAGGCTTGCTCCTCCGGGGTGAAGTAGTGGGCACTGACGGCCTCATGGTCAACGCGCCGTTCCATCGTTTCCAGGTCAAGGCCCAGCTCCATCGTGGAGCATACGGCAAGGGCCACGGCATCCTTCGTGTCGCTCAGGTTGAAGCACAGGTCCTTCCTCGAAAGCGACGGTTTTCCGAAGCGGCCGCGGACGAACGTGATGTGCTTCCCGGGAACTCCGGTGTAGTGGGCGAGCAGTTCACGCATCCAGCCATGACCCAGTTCGAAACGTTCACGGTCCACGGCGAACTTGAACCGTTGCGCCCTGGCCCGTTCCTCGTCGTCCAGCAGTGCGCGGAGCATCTCGTACCGCGGGCGCAGTTCATTCACCGTGGCGAAGTGCACGAGGCAGGCGTTCGGGGCGAGCAGGGGCGGTTCCACGCGCAGGACCTCCCGGGTGTCCGTTTCCATGCAATGGATCAGCAGCGAACGCGTCGCCATGATCATGATGCAGCGGAAGCCGACTTCGCGTGGACAAGTACTCCATCCATCACATGCGCCAGGTCGGCCACGAGCGGCTCCTTGATGATGCTGTAATGGTCCCCTTCGATGGTGCGAATGATCAACCTGCCACGGACGTGCTTCTTCCAGCCCATGTCCGCATCTCCTGGTGATCCGATGGCCTTGATGACGCAAACGTCCCCGTCATAGGTGCGTGCGTTGTACGCCGATGTCGCTTTGTCGTACGTGTCGATGATGTTGAAGTTCCGCAGGCGGGTGGGTAGCACACTGCCCATGCCATGATAGGCGCGCACGACCCGGCGGAGGAAGAACTTCTTGATCGCGTCGTACCAACGGCGCTCCTCCTTCATCACCTGCATGAACGGCTCGGGGGCATAGCTGTCCAGCATGATCACCATCGGAACCTCCTGTCCCATCGCATGCAGTTGCCGGGCCACCTCGAACGCGACCACACCACCGAACGAATAGCCGCAGATCTGGTATGGCCCCTTCGGGACCAGCTGACGGAGCTCGGCCACGTAATGTGCGGCGATCGACTTCACCGAGGAGTATTCCAATGGGCGACCATCCTCGCCCTGGTGCACGGTGCCGAAGAACGGCTGATCCGGATGGAGATAGCGGGGCAGGAAGTGGTTGGCTTCATCCCCATGCACGCAGAAGAGCGGGACCCGGCTCCCCTCGCGCCTGATGGGGGTGACGTTGCTCAGGTCAGCGGACACCTGGTCCATGGGGACACCGCTGAGCTCCTGCGCCAGCTCCGCGATCGTCGGGGCGCGGAAGAGCAGGTTCAGACCATGGGTGCGCCCGAATCGTTGTTCGATCTGCGCCAGCATCTGGATGCCGAGGATGGAATGCCCGCCCAGATCGAAGAAGTTATCGTGTATCCCCGGGTCGTTGATCCCGAGCACCTTGCTCCAGATCGCGGCCAGTATCCGTTCCGTTCCTGTTCGCGGGGCGACATGCTCGGCCTTCATCCCCTGCCAGGCCGTGGATGGTGCGGGTAGGGCACGTCGGTCCACTTTGCCGTTCGCCGTGAGAGGCAAGGCCTTCAGCACAGCGTATCCGGTCGGAACCATGTAGCCTGGCAGTCTCGCGCGCAGGTGCTCCCGTACGTTCTCCAGGAGCTCCTCGCTCGATGTGCGGTCACCATCCGAAGGGACGACATAGCAGGCCAGCGTCTTCTCACCGCCGCCATCCTGCCGGGCGACCACCACCTTGTCCTTCACACCTGGCAGGTCGTTCAATGCGTTCTCGATCTCACCCAGCTCCACGCGGAATCCCCGGACCTTCACCTGTCCATCGCCGCGACCGATGAAGGTGATGCTGCCATCAGGGTTCCAGCGAACGATGTCGCCGGTGCGGTAGAGCTTGGCGCCGCTCTTCCCACTGAAGGGATCGTCGATGAAGCGTTCGGCGGTGAGTTCAGGGCGGTTCCAGTAGCCCAGCGCCACGCCATCGCCACCTGCGTACAGTTCGCCCTTCCGTCCGATGGGGACCGGGTTGCGCTGCTCGTCGAGCACATGCACCGTTGTGTTGTTCAGCGGGAAGCCGATGGGCACACTTTCCGAGATATCCGCTTCACTGTTGATGGGGAAGCAACAGGTGAACGTCGTGTTCTCCGTTGGGCCGTAGCCGTTGACCAGGACGTTCGGTCCGAGCGCTTTCAAGGCCTTCTTCACATGCGGCACGCTCACCACATCACCGCCGGTGAAGATGTGCTTCAGGCTGCGCAGGCGTTGGAGCTGCTCATCCACCAGCATGTTGAAGAGTCCAACGGTGAACCACATGGTGGTGACCCCGTGGCGGTGGATCTCATCACAGATCTCGGGTAGCGTGGGTTTCTGCTGCGGCTGCAGCACAAGACGACCACCATTGAGCAAGGCGCCCCATATCTCCAGTGTGCTCGCGTCGAAACTGATGTTCGATAGCTGCAGGAAGCAGAGGTCGGGTCCGAAGGGAAGGAAGTTCTGGTCGCGGACAAGGCGTACGATGGCGCGGTGTGGTACCACTACGCCCTTCGGGGTGCCGGTACTGCCGCTGGTGTACATGATGTACGCCGCGGAATCCGGTCCGAGGCGCGGCATGGTCGCCTCTTCGGTCCCCTGCACCTCATCCAGGAGCACGACACGCGCATTGTGGGGCGGAAGCGTTGTGGAAAGGTGGCGCTGCGTGAGCATCACCTTCACATCGGTGTCCTTCAGCATGAAGGCGAGGCGATCGGCCGGATAAGCGGGGTCGAAAGGAACGAAGCAGCCACCGGCGCGGAGCGTGGCGAGCATGGCGACCACCATGTCGAAGCTGCGGTCCATGCACAGGCCCACCGGCTCACCGGGCTTCACGCCCATGTGCACAAGGGCGTTGCTCAAGCCGCGGACACGTTCCTGCAGCGAACGGTAGTCGAGCTTCTCGTCCAGCATTTCCAAAGCGGTCCGGTCCGCATGCTTCCGGGCCACTTCGTCGAAAAGGCTGCCGATGTCCACCTTGGGGAAGGCCGTGGTACGACCGGTCCATGCGGGTTCGGGCATCTGCTGCTCACCGGTGAGGGGAGCATCGCCGATCAGGTCGATGATGGGGGCCGAAGGGGCCTTGCTGATGCGCTCGACCAACGCGATGAGCTGGTCCATCCATGCGCGGATCGTGCCTTCCTCGAAGAGGTCGGTATTGAAGCTCCATTCGAGCGTCAGGTGCCCTTCATTACCGGTGGCGTTGAGGAAGAGTTCGAAGTTCTCGAACGCACGCGGGTTGCTGATGAAGCGATGGGTGAGCCCATCGAAGGCCACACCATCGTCCATGTTCATGTCGATATTGAACACCACGGGGCAGAGCGGGATGCGGCCAGGCTCACGGGGCACGTTCAACTTCTGCAGCAACGTTCCGAAGGTGTACTTCTGGTTGTCGAAGGCATCGAGCACGCCGGTGCGCCGTGCCTTCAGGTGCTCCACGAAGGGCTGTTCCTCTTCGATCCGGCTGCGCAGGGCAAGGAGGTTCACACAATGCCCGACGAGGTGTTTCATGCCCAGGTCGCTCTGGCCGGCCGCGGGCAGACCCACGACGATATCACTATCCCCGGTGAGCTTGTGCAGCAGCACCTCGAACGTGGTGAGCAGGGTGGTGACGAAGCTGGCGCCGCTCCGGGTGGCCACTTCCTTCAGGCCGCGCACGTGATCCGGTGAGAGCGTGAGGTCCAGGCGCCGCCCCTTGTAGGTCTTCTGTCGTGGGCGCGGACGGTCCGCGGGAAGGTCGAGGCGTGGCACCGGGCCTTTGAACAGGTCGAGCCAGAAGCGCTCCACGGTACCGTGCTCAGGGCTCCTCGCGAAGTCGATGGTCGCGAGGCTGTAATCGCTGAACGCGGACGCCTCCGGAAGGCCGTGCGCCGTGCCGTTCTTCGCCGCGCTGTACAGCGCGCTGATCTCCGCCATCATGATGCCGAGGCTCCAGCCGTCGCATACCACATGATGTCCCGTGAGCCGCAACAGGTGGAGGTCATCGCTCACGCGGATCAGCTGGGCCCTGAACACGGGTCCGTTGCGCAGATCGAAGGGTGAGGTCATGTCCTTCCGTGCGATGGCATCGAGCTGTCGTTCCTTGTCCTGGGCCGCACGCAGGTCGGTGAATGGCAGCTCGAAGGCCGTTCCATCCGAGATGAGCATGCGCGTGCCGCTGGTGTTCAGGGTGGCGCGCAGCGATTCATGTCGGACCACCAGGTCACGCATGGCCTTTTCCAGTGCCGTGCGATCAAGTGCGCCCTTGAGTTCCAGGGATACGCTTTCGTTGTATGCGCAGCTCGCGTCCACGCCCATCTCCGAGGCGGCGAGCACTTCGCGCTGTGCCTCGGTGGTGGGGATGGTCCGCTCGATGCTCGGCCCGGTGAAGGGGTCGAAGTCAACGGCGGTGAAACGGGGTTCTTGGATGAACTTCTCCATGATCTTCGCTCAGTTCTCGTCCAGTTCGACCATCAGATACTTGCCATGCCGCTTCGGGTCAGGCACGAACCAAGCCGGTTCGCCCTTCGGGGTGCGGCCCAGGCGCGCACCGGCCACCGGCGGCTCCATTGCACTGATCACACGCTCACTCAAGCGTCGCATATGTCCACCCAATACGCTGTTCACCGTCGGGATGGGATAGGTGCGTTCCGGCATGAAGCCGCTCTCGCGCAATTCCTGGCAGGTCTTCTCCACCGCGTTGATGATGAACTCGATGTCGGCAGCCGTGTGCGCCGTGGTGATGAAGTGCGGGAAGTCCAGCACATGCACACCGTGGTAACGCATCAGCAGGAAGAAGAGCTCGGTGTAGTTCACGCTCTCGTCGTACTTCGTCTTGAACGCGCTGCCGAAGTTCACCCAACGGTAGGGGAGCTTGTACGTGTCGAAGAGGCCGTTCACGCGCGCCACCATGTTCTCGGTGGTGGTGTTGAGGCGCTCCTGAAGCGCAGGACCTTCGTCCTTCATATACACCAGCGCAGCCTTCATCGCGGCGAGCGTGATCGGATGACGCACGAAGGTGCCGGCGAAGTAGGTCACGCCTGCTGGCGGAACGCTCTCGTCGCCGTATTGCCAGTGGCCACCGTCGAGGGCGTCCATCCATTCGCTCTTTCCGATCATGGCGCCCACGGGCATGCCACCGCCGATCACCTTGCCGTAGGTGCCGATATCGGCCTGGATGCCGAAGAGCGCCTGCGTCCCGTTCGGATGAGTGCGGAATCCGGTGATCACCTCGTCGAAGATCAGTGCGGTACCATGCTCCTGCGTGATACGGCGCACTTCACGCAGGAAGTCCACCGGGCGGAATTCCATACGACGGCTCTGCACCGGTTCCACCAGAACGGCCGCCGCTTCATGGCAGCGCTCGCGGATGATCTCCAGGCTCTCCGGCGTGCCGTAGTCGAGCACGAGCATGTTCTGAACGGCCTCGGGCATGATGCCGGGCGCACCGGGATAGCTCTTCTTGCTCTTGCTGCCCCGGATGATCACTTCATCGTTGATGCCATGGTAGCTGCCAGCGAATGAGATGATGAGGCTGCGACCGGTCACCGTGCGGGCCATGCGCATCGCACCGAGCACCGCTTCGGAACCCGTGTTGCAGACCGCGGCGCGCTCGGCGCCTGTCAATTCGCAGAGCAGCTTCGATACCTCCGCAGCAAGCGGGTGCATCGGGCCGATCTCCACGCTGGTGTCGACCTGCTTGTGTACGGCCTCCTTGATGAAGTCGGGCATGTAGCCGAACATCGAGCTGCCGAAGCCGCTGAGGATGTCCACGTACTCGTTGCCATCGATGTCCCAGAGGTGGCAGCCATTGCTGCGATCCACCACCACCTGATAGATCAACTCCTTCGTCTGCGGTTTGAAGCCGGTGACCACACGCGGGTCGGCCATCGGCTTGCGGTTCTCCTGGGTGAAGGCCTTGCTCTTCGCGGTCTTCGCCACGTAGCGTTTCACGAAGGCGTCGAACCACGCTCGTTGTTGTGGCGTGAAGTCATCGACCTTCTCCTTGCTGATACGGGCCTGTGCGCCGAAGACCTTCCTCAGTTCAGGGGCATCTTCCAATGCGTTCACTGTGGGCGCGGCTGCGGCAGCGGGTTGGCTATGGTCCACCCCTACGCCGGCCGCACTGCCTCCGCTCCAATGCGGCAGGATATGATCCGCCAGCTTGTCCAGGTTCGGCAGCTCCTCATTCAGTTGCCGGAACGAGATCTTCACCCCGAACTTCTTGCTGAGCGAGGTGGCGACCTGGGTGAGGAAGAGCGAGTCGAGGCCCATCTCCAAAAAGGTCTCCTCGTTGCTCGCTTCGGCGAGTTCCAGACCAGAACTCTCTTCCAGGAGGTGCTTGATCTGCGCGATCAGCGACTCCTTCGGCGTGCGGTTCGCATCACCTTCATGCGGGACGGGCGCCTCGATGGTCGTGCTCGCCACGGCGCGACCGCCATCGGCCACCATCGCCACGGGATCCACCCAGTGACGGATGCGCTCGAAGGCGTAGGTCGGCATGGAGATGCGGCGACGTTCCTCGCGCTCGTAGAAGGTGTTCCAGTCGATGAGCACACCGCTCTGCCACAGGCCACCCACGGCCTTCAGCAGTTGCGCCAGTTCATTGCCGTTGCCAGCGGAATCGCCCAGCGAAGGCACGGCCGCTTGTTTCTTGCTGTCTGTGCTTTGTTGGCGAGCCAGCGTGGTCGCGGTCGTTCGCGGACCCACTTCCAGCATCACGCGGTCGGCATCCTTCCAGGCGAACTTCACGGCTTGTGCGAATCGCACGGTGGCGCGGAGGTGATCGCTCCAATACTTCGATGAAGTGGCCTCATCGTCCTTCAGCCATTCGGCGGTGACGGTGCTTACGATGGGGATGCGTGGCGCGCTCAACTTCACGCTCTCCACCACCTTCCTGTACGGCGCGACGATCGCGTCCATCATCGGGCTGTGGAAGGCGTGGCTGGTCACGAGCAATTTGCAGGTGATGCCATCCTTCTCCAGCTCCGCCTGCAGTTGGGCGATCGCTTCATGCGGACCGCTGGCCACACACAATTGCGGACCGTTGTTCGCTGCGATGCTGCATCCAGCGGGCAACTTCTTCACCACGTCTTCTTCCGCAGTACGGATGCTCAGCATGCTGCCACCGGGCAGTTCCTGCATCATGCGGCCGCGGTTGGCCACGAGCTTCACGGCATCCTCCAGCGAGAACACACCGGCCAGGCAGCCTGCGGCGAATTCGCCGATGCTGTGGCCCATCATCGCTTCCGGCGTGATGCCCCAGTGCATCCACAGCTTCGCGAGGCTGTAGTGCATGGTGAACAACGACGCCTGCGTGTAGATGGTCTGCTTCAGTTGCTCGGCGGCCTTTTCTTCTTCACCGGCTTTTGGGAAGATGATGTCGCGCAGCGATATGCCGAACTCCTTTGAAAAGAGTTCGAAGCAACGATCGAAATGCTCCTTGAAGACCGGTTCACTATCACAGAGATCCCGGCCCATGTTCACGTACTGCGATCCCTGTCCGGGGAACATGAACACCACGCCCGGCGCGGCCTCATGCAGTTCGCGCGTGCCGACGAGCTGGGTATCCTTGTTCGCGATGGCCTCGATCACTTCGCCGTGACCACCGCCAACGATGAGACGACGATGCTTGAAGTGGCGGCGGCCCACCTGCAGCGTGTAGGCGGCGTCGGCCAGTGAGGCCTTCGGATGTGCTTCAAGCCAGGCGCGGAGGTTCTCCGTCATGGCATCGAGGCTCGTCTTGCTCTTCGCGCTCAGCATCAGCAATTGCTTGCTCCGCGATGCGCTGGAAGCGGTCAGTACCGGGGGCTCCGCGAGGATCACGTGCGCGTTGGTACCGCCTACGCCGAAGCTGCTCACCCCTGCGATGCGTGGCTTGCCGGGCACACGTGGCCAGGCGATGTTGTCGCTCGCGACACTGAACGGCGAGTTCGCGAAGTCGATCGCGGGGTTCGGTGTCTCGAAGCCGACGTTGGAAGGGATCTGTTCCTGCTGAAGGGCCAACGCCGTCTTGATCACACCTGCCGCACCTGCAGCAGCCGTGAGGTGACCGATGTTCGATTTGATAGAACCGATGGCGCAGTGCTGCGCATTCTCATTTTCTGATCCTCTTATCTTCTGATCATCTGATCGGAATGCAAGGGTCAACGCTTCCACTTCGATCGGATCGCCCAGGGGCGTTGCAGTGCCATGCGCCTCCACGTAGGTGATCTGCTCGGGCTTCACGCCTGCATCGGCCTGCGCCATGGCGATCACTTCGGCCTGGCCGCGCACACTCGGTGCGGTGAAGCTGGCCTTGTCGCTGCCGTCGTTGTTCAACGCGGCGCCCTTGATCGTGGCGTAGATGTGGTCCTTGTCGCGGATCGCATCGTCGAGACGCTTCAGCACGATG
>JAGQVR010000378.1 GCA_020437875.1 Flavobacteriales bacterium | reverse complement strand
TTCACACCCACGATGCCGGCCACCACCGGGCCGGTATGCAAGCCGATCCGGATCTCGAAGTAGGGCAGGCCCGCAGCGATCTTCCGGGCCTTGCCCGCCGCGATGAAGTCGCGCATCGCGAGCGCGGCGTGGATGGCGTCCATGGCATGGGTGGTGTTGGTCACAGGCAGGCCGCCCGCCGCCATGTACGCATCACCGATGGTCTTGATCTTCTCCAGCCCATGCTCCTCGCAGATGCGATCGAAGGCGCTGAAACAATCGTGCAGGTCCTTCACGAGTTCCTTGGGTGTGAGCACTTCGCTCAACGCGGTGAATCCCTTGAAGTCGGTGAAGAGGACGGTGACATGGTCGATCAAACGGGCCTCCGCCTCCCCCTTGACCTTCAGTTCATCGGCGACCTCCTCGGGCAGGATGTTGTGGAGCAGCCCTTCACTGATGTCCTTCTCGTGTTGGATCGCCTTGCGCGACCGGTCAACGAAACGCAGCCGGTTCCACAAGCCACCCGCCAATACCACCACCGCGATCCCGCTGAATAGGTAGATGTTGCGTGTTCGCTGGAGTTGCGCTTCACGCAACTGCGCATCCAGCTTCTCCACCTCGAGTTCCTTGATCTGGCGCAGCCGCTTCTCCGTCTGGTACTTCTCCCGCACGTCGCTCACCGCGCGGACCTTCTCCGCATCGAGCAGGCTGTCGCGCAAGGCCAGGTGTTCCTGGGCCAATTCCCACGAGCGCGCATGATCGCCGCTCAGGTGTGCGCTCTCGGCCTTCATGCCAACCGCGCGCATCTGGAGGAACAGGTCGCCATGCTCCTTTGCCGCTGTCCGGGCACTGTCGGCCAGGGCGAAGGCTTCCAGATACCTCCCATCATCCTTGGCCAGCGCACCGAGGTTGAGCAGGATGGTGGCCCGCATCGGACAATCGAGCTCGTCGCAGCGGCGCAATGCGGTCGAGAGGAATCGCCGTGCCCCTGGAGCATCCTTCATCATCCCATGCAGGGCTCCCCGGTTCAGCAAGGCATCGATCTCGTTCCCGGCGTCGCCGCTGGTGCGTGCGAGTTCCTCAAGCTCCTTGAAACGTTCATCAGCCCCTTCCAGATCGCCTTGTTCCGCTCTGGCAACGGCCCGATTGAAGAGCAGGTCCGCGTGATGCTTGCTGCGCTCTCCATTGATCCGTCCTTCCAAAGCCTGTGCACATACCGAATCCACACGGTCGTATTCCCGCAGGCTGAGGTATACCGAGGAGAGGTTGAGGGCTATCCGGAACGGCAGCTCGGGGTCACATCCCTTGTCCTTCCATCGATCGGCCTGAAGTAGGATGTACAAGGAGCTGTCCAGCTTGCCGAGCGCATCATAGCACGAGCCCATGGCCACCGCCGCCTGAGCCATGTGGCAGGTGTCGTGCTGTTGACGATAGTGCCTGAACAGTCGCCGCGCCAAGGGCATGGTGGACTCGTAATCGTCGATCGGGGAACCGGACAACCGTTCGATCAGGCTATCGGCCCAATACGCATCAATGGATCCCTCCTGTGCATCAGCGACGCGCGGCACATGCAAGCATACCAGCAGCATCCCAGCGCACCAGAGCCACGATGATGGTCCACTCCGCATCAATGACAAGGTACAAGGATGGCCGGAACGATGGTCCATGTTGGTCCTCCAGCTTGCAAGTGGAACTGGACGAACCTTGCCCGCAGGCGTGATCCGCTCATTGCCGGTACATTCGCGGCCACATCACCATGACCGACACACTGCCCTGCCCCGAGTGCCGCAGCACGATCACTTATCCCACGGGTACTTCCATGATGTGCGCGGAATGCGGGTACGAGTGGAACCCGGAGGAAGTGGCCGCTGAAGAAGCAGGTAGGGTGGTGAAGGACGCCAATGGCAATGTCCTGAACGATGGCGACGATGTGGTGGTGATCAAGGACCTGCCCGTGAAGGGTGCGCCCAAACCGGTGAAGGCCGGGACCAAGGTGAAGAACATCCGGCTGGTTGATGGCGACCACGACATCGATTGCCGGATCGACGGCTTCGGGGCCATGGGCCTGAAGAGCATCTACGTGAAGAAGGCCTGAGCGCCGATGGTCGCCTCTGAGTGCAGGTCTGGCAGGATGTCGGATTTGTTCAAGCTGGCGATCCGAGGGTCGTGACACTTTTGCCGCCACATCCAAAGCGCATGAAAGCATACAGCATCTTCGATGTCCACGCCATCCACGATGAGCAGGGCATGAGCAGCTACCGCCAGGCGGTGGTGGCGACCGTGGAACGTTTCGGTGGCCGGTATGTAGCCATTGGCGGGCCGCTGGAACTGATCGAGGGCAATGAGCGTCCCACTTTCCCGGTCATCGTCGAGTTCCCGGACATGACAGCGGCCAGGAACTGGTACGACTCTA
>JAGQVR010000377.1 GCA_020437875.1 Flavobacteriales bacterium | reverse complement strand
GCAGGGATCGCATTGGCCGAAAGCTGGGGCCTCAAGGTCCGGCTCGGTGCCGGTATAGGTCGGAAACAGTTCCAGCAAGCGGGCACCGCACAGGAGCGAACGGAAGACCTTCAGAACGCGATCAACGACCCGGAGATCCGGGCGATCTGGTGCGCACGGGGCGGATACGGAACAGTGCATCTGCTCGAAAGCCTTGACACCGCGCCCTTGAAGACAGATCCGAAATGGATCATCGGCTTCAGCGACATCACCGCGCTGCACAACGCCATGCTCAAGCTGGGCGTCGCCTCCCTGCACGCTCAGATGCCGTTCAACGTGGAAGGCAAGTCGGCCCTTGCGAAGGAGAGCCTCCACAAAGCACTGTTCGGTGAAGCATACGCGGTGGACGGACCTTCCGCACCTGCCCAACGCACCGGGACTTGTGAAGCGACCCTGGTCGGTGGCAACTTGTCCGTGCTCTACTCCCTCCGCGGCACACCCTTCGACCTTGATCCCTCGGGCAGGATCCTCTTCCTCGAGGACCTTGATGAGCTACGGTACCATGCTGATCGGATGATCCAGAACCTGAAGCTCGGCGGCTGGTTCCGGGGGCTGGCGGGCCTTGTTGTCGGTGGGATGTCGGACATGCGCGACAAGAACCCCGATGACCCATTCGGCAAGGAGGTGGAGGCGATGATCGCGGAGGCGGTGGAACCGTATGGATACCCGGTCTGTTACGGCTTCCCGGCCGGGCACATCGATGACAACCGCGCATTGATCATGGGCCAAAAGGCGAAGCTCAGTGTCACCGCGAACGGTGCCTCGCTTGCATTCGGTGTTGCGCCAGGTGCTTAACCCTTGGTTGGGCATGCACATGGACGACCCGTCCACCCCAAAAAAGACGTAGGTCGATCCGATGGATCGACGCTACGGGTACGGATCTGGAATGTCGATGTGTGCGGTCAGTTCCGCTCGAACTTGTTGAAGCCGGCGGGGATCTCGAACAGGGTCGCCTTCTGGGCTCCCTTCGACACCTGCTTCACTTCCAGGCGGCTCACCTCGGCGCCATCGTTCTTCTGTTCAATGCCGAGCATCGGGAACACGCCTTTGTTATCCTTGATCTGCAGGAAGAAGACGGCCTGTTCATCCTTACGGTTCAGGGTCTCCAGCAGGGGAACGAAGAAGTTGAATTCATCCGCTGCGACCCAATAGGTCAGTACACGGTCCTCCTTCCCGCTCTTCACCAACCACTTCTCGCACTTGTAGCCCGCCATGTCCTTCATTTCGGAGGTCTTCTGCACACTGGTCTCCACGTCCTTGGGCAGGCGCATGTTCGGTACGTCCATGTACAGTTTACGCTCCGGGCTTATGGCGGTGACGGTCTTGTCGCGGGTATCCACGAGCATGATGCCCTGCACCTCGCCCCGGGCGCTGATCTCCTCGATCCGGATCCTCTCGCCCTTCACGTAGTACTTGTAGTTGGTCACAACAGGACCAGTGGTCTTCGTGAACTCGATGACCCCCTCGAACGGTTGCCCGATGGCTGGCGCAGATGCGAGCAACACGGTGGCCCCGGCGAAGAAGAGATGACGTAGGTTGGCGAACATGGTAGGGCGTGATGGCTCCCGCGCACGAATGGTGGCGCTGGCGGAATAGGGGATGGACGGAAGTTTCCTCAATTTTAGGCCTTGAACGGCGGGCCGCTGCTTTGGTTACGCTCGGGTTTTCCACGAATGGCCGAACACAACGACACCGGCGCCTTGGGCGAACAATACGCGTGCCGCTTCCTGGAAGGCCTTGGCTATGAGGTGGTTGAGCGCAACTGGCGTTTCGGGAAGGATGAACTGGACATCATCGCCCGGCACGGTCCGGAACTGGTGATCGTGGAGGTGAAGACCCGTCGCAGCGACCTCCATGGCCAACCCGAGGATGCCGTGAAGAAGGGGAAACGCAGCACCATGATCCGGGGAGCGAACGCTTATGTGCAGGAGACGGCTTGCGAGCTCGCCCTGCGTTTCGACATCGTCTCCGTGATCCTGCACCCGACCGGCAAGCCGTACATCCATCACATACCCGACGCATTCTACCCCACGCTCCATGAACGACCGTTCAAATAGCCGTCGCCCTTCCAACGGCCGGCCTTCCCGCCCATCCGCTGCGCGGCCCTCCTCCGACCGTCGCGGACCCGCCGCAAGGGCTCGCGATGAGCGTGGCCAGGATGAAGAAGCTCGTCCACGCCGGACCGGCGGACCTCGGAACGACCGGGATGGGGACCGAGGCGCGCGCCCGCAAAGCCGCTCCGCACGACCAGCAGCCGGAAGGACTGAACGGACCGGCGGCAGGGAGGATGGACCTCGCCGCAGCGCCCCGCGTGCAGGCCGCCCTTCACGCGACGAAGGAGCCCGGACCGAACGGCCGCGCGGATCCGG
>JAGQVR010000376.1 GCA_020437875.1 Flavobacteriales bacterium | reverse complement strand
ATGCTCCTTCGCACTCGCATGCTCATGCGCCTTGCCATGACCTTCGGCCTTGGCGCCATGGCAGCTTGAAGCACTGGACTTGCCCGCACAGCAGCCCGCAGGTTTCGCGGCATCAGCACCGGCCTCCTCAGCATGCTTCGCATCGGTCGAGGCCTTTGCCTTGTCGGCACAGCAACCCGCCTTGTGAGCATCCCCTTTGGCGCACTCCTTCACCTTCTCCTGCTTGGCAGGTTCAGATTTCTCAGTGGCGGTGGTCTGGGCGTTAAGAACACCCGCGATCGCGACGCAGGTGAGCAGAGCGAAGAACTTCTTCATGTTGGTTCGTTGGGTTGGTCGGCGTTCAACAAGGATCAGGCCGATCCATGTTCCGGGTGAAAGGTAGGGAATGCCCTTTGCCTGTTCTGTGATGAATGACACCTTATTCCTTGATGAAGCGCAGGACTGTGGTCCGGACGTCCGAGGAGATGGCAAGAACGTGCACTCCAGGTTGGAGGGCCGAGATATCCAATGTCCTGTCCACCAGGCCCACAGGCACTTCCCTACCCAACGCATCGGTCACTCGCACACCCTCGATCACCTGGCCGCTGGGCATGGCTATGGTCAAGGCCTCGGAGGCGGGTACGGGGTAGACGACCGCTTCAGAAGCGACCTCCGCCTCATTCAAGCCGACAGTGGCGCACGAAAGCACCCCGCTCAAGTAGGCCCTGCGCCCGTTGATGAAGGATCTCAATCCGTAGATGGTGCCTCCACCGGGCCCTCCTCCGGACGTGATATCGTTCTCCACGTTGGCGTTGAACTGTGCCGTCGTGTACATCTTATTGGGGTCGGCGGCGACATGCGGTGCGATGAGATCCTTGATAGCGTCGATCCGAGGGTCCATCTGCGCGTTGTTGAACGCTTCGAAGGCGGCACAGTATTCCACCAGGTAATCGCTGTAGAACGCCGGTATGGTGAAGACCTTGTTCAACAGCGGGCGTGTTGAAGCCACGTAGTTCGGTGCGAGGTTCTCCAAATTGCCGATGCCCGGACCACCCGTGTAAGTACCGAAGGCCTCGTTCGCATCCCACTTGATCCAATTCCACTTGAACGTTGTCGAGTCGTGGTAGATGTAGTAGTTCCGGGCTGAATTGATGTAGCTATCCAGGTTGCTGAACAGGTTGTCGATGGCCAGGGAGCGCAGCATGGCTTCCCACTCCCACTGCCCGGGCAACTGGGCCACCAGATCGGCCTCGGAGGACGTGTTCAGGAGTTGGAGAAGCGCTATCAGGTCGCTCCAGTCGTCCTCCGTTTCGTTCGTCTTCAACTCGTAACGAGACGTGTAGCTGTTCTGGCCGGAACCGTAATAAGCTAGATCGGCGGCGCTGCCTCCACCAGTACCGAAGTTGTCTCCCGCCTTGAACAGGTTCCCATCGTTGTCATCCACCCACCGGTCCAGGAAGTTCTTGTCCACGGGCTCCACCATGTCGTAGAAGCCCCAGAAGGTCCCGTTGATGCTCACGTTGGCATAGCTCACCCGTGGTGCCAGCACCCCCTGCTCCCGGCAGAAGTCGAAGAAGATGCGTTCCCGCATGAAGGTGGGATCCTTGAAACAATTGTTGAAGTGGACCTTGGTCATCCCGTGGTACTTCTGGCCGGGGATATTGTCATTGAAGTCGATCTTGAAGCTCTTCTTGTTGCCTGGGTGACCGTAGCTGCTGTTCCCCTTGAGGTCCACCGCCACGTTGGGGTAGAAATGCGTGCCGGTATTGTCCGTGATGGTCACGTCGCCTGTCAAGGTCTCCCCGAGATCATTGCTGTAGTAGGTGGTCAGAAGGGTCCAGAAACCGGGATCCGCGAAGGTGAGTTCGACGGTCACCACCTGGTCGGTACTGAACAGGCTGTCGCTGGGCGCCGTTTGAGCCAAAGAAGCGCTGGCCGCGAGGAGGAACAGCGTGAAAGGGAGAGACCTCATGGAACTGAATCAAGGAAGGATCGATCCGACGGATACGACACCTATGGATCAGAATGGTTCAAAGAGAAGCCTTCTGGGCAACATCAGCGTCCAACCCCGAACTTCGTCGCGATGGCCACGAACCGACTATTCGATGCCTTCCCCCCCGCCACGCGCGAGCAATGGGAAGCCGTGATCAAGAAGGAATTGAAGGACAAGGACCCGGCATCGCTGCTGGTGCAGGTCGATGGACATGCGCTCGCCCCATTCAACATGGAGGCGGCGGCAGGAAACGGGCGTCGTCGTGGCGTGAAGCGCGCGAACAACAACTGGCGCGCGACCATCGGCGTGGATGCCAATGATCCCGACGCCAACGACAAGGTGCTCGAAGGCCTCATGGGCGGCGCCGATGGCGTGGAGGTCTACGGCAGGCTGAAGTCGCTGTCGCCCGTGCTGGATGATGTGCTGCTCGCCGGGGTCGACCTGCAG
>JAGQVR010000375.1 GCA_020437875.1 Flavobacteriales bacterium | reverse complement strand
CTTCTTGAAGGCCTTGCTATCGTACTTGGCACCCGTGTTGATCTTGCTCACCACATCGATCACCTTGCCGAGCGGCACACCCCGACCGAAGTCGCGGATCTCCACGCGCGGTCCGTCGATCGTCACGTCGATCTTCTTGCCGTGGCCCATAACGAATTCGTCGATGCAATTGTCCAACACCTCCTTCAGCAGGATGTAGATGCCATCGTCGTAGCTGCTGCCATCACCCAGCTTGCCGATGTACATGCCCGGCCGCAGGCGGATATGTTCCTTCCAGTCGAGGGACCTGATATTGTCCTCGTTGTACGTCGTTTCGCTCATCCTTCGATCGCTCGGAACCTCAATAGGGACAAGGGTTCCCGATGGCTACGAAGGTAGCAGGGCGCAAAGGCCCGACGCCGGGCGCCTCAGGCCCTGTTTTCCACGATCGATCGGTGTTATCAACAGGTCCCTAGGGCATCTGCTCCTGCACCGTGTTCGTCGGGATGACCCCGCCGATGCTGTTCAGGATCACATCCCGGTCGCTGCCCGCCCCACTGTACTTCACCACCCCGTCCAGGTTCACGTCCTCGATCCGGTAGCCCGAAACGGTGTTGGTGGGGATGCTGCCGCCGATGGCGAAGAGGATGACGTCGCGGTCGTTCCCGGACCCCGAGTACATCACCTGGCCATCGTTCATCGCATTGCCCGCCCACATGAGCGATGCGCCGTTCCGGTCGCGCATGGCTTGCGAGCCGTAGGTGGTGGCGTTGCCAAAGCCGAAAGTGGCGGGCAAAGGTCCCAGCCCCAAGGCATAACCGGACATGCAAGCCAGGTGGTTCCGATGGCGCACCGCGACGCGGTAGGACCCCATCGGCGAGCAGAACGGAAGGAACTCGCTTCCGCTCGGGCTACGCAGGCTTCCATCTCGACGAACCAAGGCTACTCGCGTTTCCACCACATCGAAGGGTGCTTCCGGGGTGCGCAACTCGAGCACCACCCAATCCACGATGGCACCCTCTCCTTCCTCATCCAGAATGGTCTGAGTGGTGCTGAGTTCACCTGTAACGGGGTAGCCCAATGCCGAGTACGGCTCATTTAGTGGCAGCAAGCCTTGCACCCGAAGTGAATCGTGCATCAACCCTGTTCCACTGTCGAACGGTCCGTCCAATGAGGCGAACAAGCGGACCTGGATCCGCGGTTGCACCTCACAGGGAATGACCTCCGTGGTGAAGCTGATGGTCCCGGTGTACTCCGATGTGTTCCCACCCTGCGTTCCTCCCGGTGAACAGATGGTCCGCACCTGCACGTCGTAGCTGGTCTCCGAAGCCAGGCCTTCCAACAGATGCGGCGGGGCGCTCAGTCCGGTCACATCGATCCAATCAACGGCCGCAGTTTCCTTGTAGCGCAGGTCGTAGGACGCCGCACCCTCCACCGTGGCCCAGGAGATGCTCGCGCTCTCGTACGTCACGGAGTTCGCCGTGACCGCATCGGGCATCGGGCATTCCGTCACGAACGGGCTCACGATGAGCGTGTAGCAGCGCTGCGCATCGAAGGCACCGGCATAACCGTACACATGCACGAGGTAATCTCCCGGGGCAGCGTTGGTGTAGGTGATGTACTCGTTGGAGGTGCTGCCGGCCGTGGAGGTGGCCAGGACGCCCCCTGCCGCTGTGAGCAACCGCAGGTCGTAATCGTAGGGTAGCGTGGACAGGCTCACCGTGATGGTGGAGGTCGCGGTGATGGTGAACCGGTAATAGTCCACATCGCCGTTCGTGGCGATCAAGGCGTTGATCACGATCGGTGTGGGTATGACCGCTGCGGTACCCTGCGTCCCGTTCGGCTCATAGGCGTCCGGGCAGGGCAACTGGGTGGTAAAGGTCCGTACGGTGCTGTACGCTGAGGTCGTGGCATCGCACACGCTTCGCACCTGGAACTCATACATCGTGCCTTGCGTGAGACCGCTGAGCGGGTAGGTATTGCCGGCGATCCCGGTCACTTCTATCCACGACGGAGCTCCCACCGCCCGCCAGCGCAGGTCGAAGGTCGCCACGCCCACCGCGCTCCAGGACAAGGTCGCCGTGTTGATGCCAAGGTTGGTCACGCTCAAGGTACCGGGCGCATCGCAAGTACTGCCGCAGGTGCTCAAACAGCTCGCCGCGTTCACTGCGTTCACGATCACCGCTGTGGGCTGCGGGCCGAAGCCGAGGGACAGGTTGATGCCAACACCGACCAGCAGGTGGCAGTAGCTCATGATCGTCCCACCCGTGCCCGTCGGGACCGGGCCGATCGGACAGCTTCCTTCGCTGTAGTCGATGTTCGCCGTGGGGCCGCAGCCGTCGATGTTCGTTCCATCGCCATTCCAGGCGCAGGCATGGGTGTGGCGCGAGCCCAGGTTGTGGCCCGCCTCGTGGGTGACCACCATCGTGCTCCAGCTGTAGGTGG
>JAGQVR010000374.1 GCA_020437875.1 Flavobacteriales bacterium | reverse complement strand
TCTGGAGCGATGGCACCACCGGTGCCACCGTCACAGTGGGTCAGGCAGGTCCTATCACGGTGACCGGTACGACGGCGTGTGGCTCGAACAACGCGACGGTGACCATCACCGAAGGAGCGTCGCCGACGGTGGAGATCAGCGGGGAGGACGTCCTTTGCGCTGGTTCATCGGTCGTGCTGACCGCGACAAGCAACGCCCCGATCCTCTGGAACACGGGTGCCACCACCAGTTCGATCACCGTGAACACGGCCGGGTTGTACACCGTTACGGCATCGAATGCCTGTGGAAGTGATTCCGACGGCCAGACCGTGACCGCCTCGCCCCTGAACGCGAGCTTCACGGCAACACCTTCCTCCGGCACCGCACCGCTCACGGTCCAGTTCAACAATGCGAGTACGTCCGGCTCGACGAGCGCATGGGACTTCGATGGACTGGGGACAAGCTCGGCTGTTTCGCCCAGCTTCACCTTCGAAGGAACGGGCGTCTATGAGGTGGTCCTTGAAGTGACTTTGGACGGTTGTGTTGCTGAGGCCTCGGCAATGATCACGGTGGTGCAGGCTGCTCCCGGAACGGCGAGCTCGATCAGCATCCCGAACGTATTCACCCCGAACAACGACCGTGTGAACGATGTGCTCTCGATCCAGGCGGTGAACATCGTGTCGGTGGAGGTGCTGATCTACAACCGCTGGGGGCAAAAGGTGAACGAACTCCGTCGTGTCGGTGAGGTCTGGGACGCCCGATCGATGAGCGGGAACGTCGTACCCGATGGCACCTACTTCTACACGTTGACCGCGCTCGGTGCGGATGGGGTACAACATTCCGCGTCCGGGCACATCACCCTGGTGCGTTGACCGCATCGCCCCACACGCCTCATGCATGATCGAAGGAGGCATATCGCGAAGACGAACTTGCTGCTGCTTGTAGGCGGCCTGTGCGTCGCGGAGGTCTGTTCCGCCCAGTGTACCACGGTCATCTCGAGCTTCCCCTACGATGAATCCTTCGAGTCCGGGCCTACCTGGACGGCCGGCGGAGTGAACAATGACTGGGTCTGGGGTACGCCGGCCCATCCCACGGTGAACGGTGCCGCTCAAGGTCTTTATGCGTGGTGTGTGGGTGGGCTCACCGGCAGCTTCTACAGCAATGGGCAGCAGAGCTGGCTGGAATCGCCGTGCTTCGACATCTCGGGTCTCACTTACCCTTGGCTGAGCTTCAGCATCTGGTGGGAGACCGAGCGCAATTACGACGGCATCGGGCTTCAATACTCCTTGAACGGCGGTACCACGTGGATCAACCTGGGCGGGAGCACGGTCCCGTCGGACTGTCACACGATGAACTGGTTCAACAGTGCGAACATCACGGCGCTGAACCTGGCGAGCCCGCGTAGCGGTTGGAGCGGCACGAGCACCACGGGTGGCTGTGCGAGCGGTGGCGGCAGCGGCGGCTACCTGACCGCCTCGTTCTGTCTGCTCGATGCGCAGTCCATCGATCCGGTGAAGTTCCGCTTCATCTTCGGTGCGGGCACCATCTGCAACACCTTCGATGGGGTGGCCATCGATGCGATCCACATCGGTGAGGCACCACCGCTAAATGCCGACTTCACATACACCTGCTCGGGCAGTGCTGTGAACTTCTCCGCAACGGGCAACGTGGGCTGCGTGGAACAAGGCACCTGGAACTTCGGCGATCCATCCTCCGGCGCTGCGAACTCCGCGACAGGCGCTTCCACCGCACATACCTATCCTGGTCCGGGCAACTACACAGCCACCTTCACCATGACGGGCTCCTGCGGTGCACCGGTCGCCGTGCAACGGAACATCGTGATCGCCGGGCTTTCGTTCGATGTGGTCGATGTCAGTTGTACGCCCAACAGCGGATCGGTGACGGTGAACGTCGATGGGGGCGTAGGGCCCTTCACCTATGATTGGGATCCGGGTGGTGCGAGCACGGCGATGATCGACGGACTTGCGCCGGGTGAGTACACCGTGTTGGTACAGGCGTCGGACATGTGTCCCTTGCAGGGGTCGGTCGTGGTGGGAGAGGATGGTGCGAACCTTTCCGCGACAGCCACGGTGACCGATGCGACCTGCGCTGGAAGCGATGATGGCGCGGCCTCGATCTCGGTCTCGGGTGGAACAGGTACCTACACCTTCGCTTGGGTACCAGGCGGTGGAACGACCTCCGTGGCCACATCGCTCGCCCCGGGGTCATACACCTGTACCGTGTCCGATGAGGCCGGGTGTTCCGCAGCGGTGGAGGTGGCGATCGATGAGCCGGAAGCCGTGATCATTGATCCCCTATCGGACGTGGACCTCTGCGCCGGAGAGAGCACGGTACTTTCCGCGAACGCATCGGGGGGTGTTGGGGCGCTGACCTTCACCTGGACCCCCGAGGGTCCGGAAGTGGCACCGGAGATCAGCACCACCTA
>JAGQVR010000373.1 GCA_020437875.1 Flavobacteriales bacterium | reverse complement strand
CCTGCGGAAGATCGAAGCGCAGCATGTTGTTCTGGCTGATCACTGGGAATCCAGGTGGGAGGTTGAACGAATCATTGCCCGGCAGGGGGAAGGCATACGCATAAACGAAGCTGGTGTCGGGCAGCTCGAGGAGGGTATCCAGGTCGACGGCGAAGAGGGCGGAGGTGTACACAAGGCTCACCGAGCCATCCGGCGCGACAGCCAGCAGCGAGTCCGGAATGAGGTCCCCGATCGTGAGTCGGGTGGTCAGCAGGGGTAGGGCCACATCCACGTCCCAACTGGCGGGTCCGGCATCCTTTCTACAGCCCGGCAGGGTTGATAATAAGATCCCCGCGAAGGCAACCGTCCTGATGGACCGTGCGTATTGCATACAGGGGGCAAAGTACATCGGTGACGACGTTCAAGGGTGCGCGAACTCGGCCGGGTCAGTACTTTTCACCCTCCGAAAGCGAACCGTGTTGTTCAGACGCAGTATCCTCGTCCCGGCGCTGCTTGCAGCAGCGGTCATGTTCCTGGTCTCGTGGCTTTGGCACGGGGTGGCGCTGACCGACCTGGAGGAGATCCGCATTCCGATCGGCCTCTACTTCAGCCTCGCGGGCCTCGTGTACCTGGTGCTCGGGTTCGGTATGACTTTCGCCGTGCATACTGCCGTGATGCACGAGTGGATCTCCCTCAAGCGGGCATTCCCCTTCACCTCCATGCTGCTTGGTGCGGCGTTCGGCTTCTTCGTCTACCTCGTGATCTTCGTACTCGGCATGTCCTTCACGAAAGGCGGCATGGTGCACGTGGTCGCCGATGTGATCTGGCAGATGGTGGAGCAGGGGCTCGGCGGGCTCATGGTCAGCCTGGGCATCATCTACGACATGCACAAGCGCTATATCGAGTCGGAACGCGCCTGATCAGCCCACACTGTACTTCCCCTTCCAGATCCGGGTGATGAGGGTGCGGTGTTCCTCTTCCTTCGCCTGGTTCCCAGGCTTGTAGAAGGCCGTTCCGCTCAACGCTTCGGGCAGGAACTCCTGGTCGATGAAGTTCCCCTCGCCATCGTGGCTGTATCGGTATTCCTTGCCATAGTCCAAGTCCTTCATCAAGCGCGTGGGGGCATTGCGCAGCGCGAGCGGAACAGGCAGGTCCCCATGGGTCCGCACCGCAGCTTGTGCTTCCCCGATGGCCATATAGCTGGCATTGCTCTTCGGCGAACAGGCCAGGTAGATCGCACATTGGCTGAGGATGATCCGCCCTTCCGGCCAGCCGATCATCTGTACCGCCTGCATCGCCGTGGTGGCCATCAACAGGGCGTTCGGGTTGGCGTTGCCGATGTCCTCACTGGCCAGGATCACCATGCGCCGCGCGATGAACAAGGGGTCCTCGCCACCTTCCACCATCCGCGCCAGCCAGTACACCGCCGCGTTCGGGTCGCTGCCGCGCATGCTCTTGATGAAGGCGCTGATGATGTCGTAGTGCTGTTCGCCCTGCTTGTCGTAGCGCGCGGCATTATTCTGCACCACCTCCTTCACCAGGGCGTTGTCGATCACGACCCTTCCGTCAGCCGACGGTGTGGCGGAGAGCACACACAGCTCGAAGGTGTTCAATAGGCGGCGCGCATCACCGCCACTGGCGCGCATCAGCGCTTCCGTTTCGTGCAGGTCGATGCTCAGCTTGGCCAGTTCCTCATCGGTGGTCATGGCCCGTTGCAACAAGCCAAGGAGTTGCTCCTCGGCGAGGGCCTTCAGGACGTATACCTGGCAGCGGGAGAGGAGGGCCGGGATCACCTCGAAGCTCGGGTTCTCAGTGGTGGCACCGATCAACGTGATGGTGCCTTTCTCCACCGCACCGAGCAGGCTATCCTGCTGCGCTTTGCTGAATCGATGGATCTCGTCGATGAAGAGGACCGCACTACGTGCGAACAGGCCGGTCCCGCTGGCTTGTTCGATCACCTCGCGCACATCCTTCACGCCGCTGTTGATCGCACTCAGCGCATGGAACGGTCGCTTCAGGTCCTGGGCGATGAGTCGTGCGAGGGTCGTTTTACCAACCCCCGGTGGGCCCCAGAGGATCATGCTCGGAAGCATGCCGCCGGAGAGCGCCTTGTGCAGCACGCCTTGAGGGCCTACGAGATGCTCCTGACCCACCACCTCATCCAAGGTGCGCGGGCGCATGCGTTCGGCAAGTGGTCCGGTGCTTTCCACGGATATGGGGCGAAGGTACCATGCCCGAATGCAGAAGCCCCCGCCAGCTGGCGGGGGCTTCGATCAGTCGTTCCGAACAGGATCAGGGCTGGTGCATGATACGGCCATGGAATTCCTGGCCATCCATCCGGACATGGTAGATGAAGGTGCCGGTACCGATCTTCTCTGGGTGGAACTGCACGCGTACGGGTTCATCTGCATGCACTTCACCATTGAAGGCTTCCTTGATCCGGCGG
>JAGQVR010000372.1 GCA_020437875.1 Flavobacteriales bacterium | reverse complement strand
CGGGAACTTGATGTTCACCGAGGGATGGATGACCACGCCCTTCCCCACCCTGGCGCCAAAGAGGCGGAGAAGGCCCGGTTTGGGACTGCGGAAAGGGAAGCAGGGATTGAGGAAGAAGAGCGCGTTGGTGAAGTACCAGAGCGTACGCTTCACCGCACCCGCGCCGGGGTGGAAGGTCTTCGAGTTGTCGAAGCGGCTGAGGTCGACCTGCGGACGATCGGTCATGGCCTGAACATGCGGTAGCTGCGTTCCACGGGATCGGGATCGTTCAAATATCGGGCACCGATGGCGTACGCTCCCTGTACCAGCCGGTCATAGGCCGCCTGGTCCATGTCCACGGCCCGTTGCACGGTGGCGGTGAAGCGCGCCGGGTCCTCCAGCGGAAGGTCCCAGCCGGCAGCTGCGGCTTCCAAGCCCTTCCACGGGGTGCGATCGCTGATGAGCAGCGGACGACCGACGATAAGCGCTTCGAGCATGGTATGACCGAAGTTCTCGCCCACGCTCGGCATATAGAGGACATGCGCCTCACCGATGGCAGCGGCCACGGCCTCGTTCGCCAGTTGACCATGCCAACGCACCTCGATCTCCGATGGCAAGGCACGTATCGCCTCCCGGCAACGGGCGAAGTAGGCTTCGTCGTACACCGTGCCGTACAGATCGAAGCGCACCCTGCCCTTCACCCCCATCAACCGTTCGATCGCGAAGAGCGTGTTCTTCTCCTCCGCGATCCGCGCCACGCTGATCAAACGCAGCTCGCCCGGCTTCTTCTCCGTGCTCTTCGGCGGTACATCGCTCACCTGGCGGGCGAGGTTGGGCACCACATGCACCACGGTCCTCGGACCGATCCAGCGCAGGATGTCCGCCTTCTCCTCGGCGTTCGTCGCCTGGAACTCCACACCCCGGAAACAGCCAAGCCGCTTAATCACCCACAGGAAGAGGCGCTTCTTCAGAGCGCTCTGCCGCATGGGGCCGGCCGCCAGCATGCCGCGCACGGCCACGATCCGCCTTAGCTGACTACCGCGCAGCACCCAGAGTGGCACGATCGTGGACCACCGCGAATACAGCCCGTTGATGTAGACCAGGTCCCAGGATCCGCCCGTGATCAACTCCCGCCATCTGGCGACCGATCGTGCTTCGGGAGAAGCGTGATAGACCTGTTCACCGGCATCAGCGGTGATCCATTGATCCGTGGGCACACCGGCCTCATTGCTTGTGGCCGTGTAGTCGCGGTCGCCAGTGATGATGTGGAAGTCGATGCGTCCTTGCAGGTGTTCCACCAGGTTCACCAAGCTGCGCACCGGACCGCCCGCCTTGAAGTAGGGCTTGTACCAATCGATGAAGGCGAGGACCTTGGGAATGCTCACCGTTCGAAGAAGTGTTTCTCGGCCATCTCCGCCCACATCGCAGGTGTCCAGGTGGCGCCCAGTTCCGCGGAGCGTTCGCCCATTCGCACCAGCGCGGCATCGTCCATCCCGATGATCCGAAGTAGGCTCCGTTGCAGATCGTCCTTGTCGCCGGCCTTGTGGGAGTCGCCGTTCTCCCCCTCCTTCAGGAAGCGCTCACCCGCACCCACCGCATCGCTCAAGAGAAGCGGCAGGCCCATGCACGCGTGCTCCTGCACCACCACGCCCCAGGGTTCATACAGGCTCGGCAGCACTGATACGCCCGCTTCCGCCAGCACCGCGGGCATGTCACCCGCCTGCACGAAGCCGCGATGGGTGATCCGCTGGTGTTTGCCGGAAGGACTGTCGCGCACGGCGTCGAAACGTTCACCGACGCCGACAAGATGCAACTCCCAATCACCGGCACGCCCTTGATCGGAGAGCTCGGCGAAGGCGTCGCATAGGAGCTGCTGCCCCTTGGTGGGAATGTAGCGCGCCACGTGGATGAAGCGATGTGGGTAGTGCTGGCTTCGTGCGGCGCGCGCCCGTAACGAGGCTTCGACCAACGGCTTGGTGTCCGCTGCGTAGAGCCCGGTGAGGATGTGCGTATCCCGGAGGCCGAGCATGCGCGCGTAGCGCACCTGACGTGATCCCGTGGCCCAGATGTGGCTGTAGGTCCGCGGCATCCAGAAGCGCGCCAACACGGTGCTGAGCCACTGCTTCGGCCCACCGCGCCAGGCGGTATCGAGGTTCATGCTCGTGGGCACGCCCTTCCGTCGCATCGCCCGGCACACGCGCAGGTAACCCTTGTCCACCCAGCCGCTGGCAATGACCAGTTGCGGATCGAACTTCAATGCGAAGTCGAGCAGGGCCTGATCATCGAAGGCGGTACGGTCATGGATCGTGATACCCGGATGAGCGCCGGTATCGAAGGGTGCTTCGGCGTTCACCGGCCAGCGCACGAGCTCGATGCGTACTCCCGTGCGTGCCACCAGGGCGTCCAGGCAGGCCATGACGTAGGGTGCGGTCTCGGTATAGAGCACCAGAACGCGTG
>JAGQVR010000371.1 GCA_020437875.1 Flavobacteriales bacterium | reverse complement strand
AGGAAGCCTTGTTCGCTGAGGTGGTTGCGCACCGCGATGGCCATGCGATGCCGCAGTTCGAAGTGGCTCCGCACGGAGGGACGACGCAGGTCGAGGTAGCGGTACTTCATACGCAGCTCATCGCCGCCGTCCGTCTCTTCCTCGATGGTGAAGGGAGGGAGCTTTGCACCGTTCAAGATGTTCAGCTCCTGCACGACGATCTCCACCTCACCCGTGGGGATGTTCCTGTTCTTGCTCTCTCGCTCCGTCACCAGGCCACTGACCTGGACCACGAACTCGCGTCCGAGGGTGCGTGCCTGCGCCACCAGGGCCTGCTTCACCTCATCGCCGGGATGGAAGGCCAGCTGCGTGATGCCATAACGGTCGCGCAGGTCCACGAAGGTCATGCCGCCAAGGTCGCGGGTGCGCTGTACCCAGCCGGCCAGGGTCACGGTTCTTCCAGCGTCGGTAAGGCGGAGTTCGCCACAGGTGTGCGTGCGGTACATGATGAGGTCCCCGGCCTGTCATCCACCGGGTCTATACGATGGCGCGAAAGTACCGGGATCGGGCGTACCCGCTATTCCACCGTGAAGGTGAGCGCCCTGCGGATGATGTCGCCATCGGTCTCCTGCACGCTGAAGGTCCATCGTTCCGTACCCGCCACCGGCCGGATACGGATCACCTTGTCGAAGGCGAAGGTCTCCGTGCCGATCGGCAGGCTGTCCTGCACCACTTCGGCCCCATTGTCGTACTTCGAGAGCACCTTGAAGATGTTCAAGCCGTCGTCGCCCTTGCTGATCCGCACGCCGACGAGCAAGGTGTCGCTCACCGCCACCGTATCACTTTGGTAGGTGTAGCCCTCCTCGATGACGAATTGGATGGTCGGATTCACGGATGACTCGTCATCATCCCGGTTGCAACTGGCGGAGACCAGGGTGATGCCTAGTGCCAGCAGCGCTGTGGAACGGAGGATCGGCAAGGCTCGCATGAGTGGGCAAAGGTAGTGGACCTGTGTGTGCGGACCTCCCGTTCCACGGTCAACCATTCAGCACGCGCAGGCAGCGGGTCGCCGTGCTCCTTCGTCTTCCTTGAAACGGATCAACGATGCGCGTACTCCACTTCTTGCTGATGGCAGGGGCGTTCAATGCTGCCAGTGCCTGTTCGTGCTTCGGTCCGGATACCTTCTGCGGGGTCTTGAACCCACCTTATCCCCAGCCTGAGTGGTGGCTGCCCGATGCCGTGGTGATGGTGGTACCGGTACTCCATGAGCACTACGGGATGGACGTGGCCATCCTGCAGGTGTTCCAGGGAGAGGTGAACGCGGATACGGTCCGGGTCTGGGGCGATAATGGAGCCCTGTGCCGCTTGTATACCGGATGGGCGATAGGCGATACCATCATCCTTGGCCTCCAACAATGCGATCTCGCCGGGAACAGTATCCTGAACCCGGAGTACCCGCCGGACCTTGAAAGCCCCGAGGACTACATGGTCAGCGTCTGCGGAGTGTACATGCTCGACTATGCGGGAGGCATGGTGTACGGAAGGATCGATACGCCGTTGGAGCAAGCGATGACCGTGGAAGCCTTTGCCGGGACCATCGGTCTGTGCGCGCTGGCGAATGCCTTGCCCGAAGAACCAACCATCGATCATCTGGTCGTTCAGACCGGCGATGAAGGGATCAGCTTGGAATGGCGGGGTTCTTCAGCTCCGTCTGAACTGACCCTATTTGATGCCCAAGGGCGCGCCGTATGGGATCGGCGTTGGGTGGGCGGACCAACGGTGATACAGAACATCCCTCCTGGCGTGTACCTGATCCAGGTGGATACGGGTGTGGGGCGTCTGGTGCGACGGGTGGTCATAGGCCAATAGGGGCGCTGATCTTTTCGCACGCCCGGGTCGTTGCTGCGCTTGGGATCCCGTTCCGTCATGGCCATCGTTGGATCCACTTGAGAAATGGGGTCATCTGTTCACCAACTTCACAGCACGATCCACACCCATGGTCCCCAAGGTCAACTCCCCATTCACACGCTTCGCCAAGCGTGTCTCGCTGGTCACCGGCAAACCGCTCACATTCATCCTCGCACTGGCGGTCATCCTCGCCTGGGCCATCACGGGTCCGCTGTTCCGGTACAGTGACACCTGGCAGCTGGTGATCAATACGGGTACCACCATCATCACCTTCCTCATGGTCTTCCTCATCCAGAACACGCAGAACCGCGATACGGAGGCACTGCAGATCAAATTGGATGAGCTGATCCGCGTGCAGAACGAAGCCAGCAATGCGCTGCTCGACCTGGAGGAGATGGATGACAAGGAGTTGTCACGGATCCGGCAGCTCTACCTCGAACTCGCACGGCTCGAGCGCGACAAGACACCATCCGCGTGAGGCTGAGCGCCAACCCACGCTTACTATCTTGTTCGCATGGGGGAAGCGTGGAACGCCGTTGAGTTGATCGAGGAGAAGC
>JAGQVR010000370.1 GCA_020437875.1 Flavobacteriales bacterium | reverse complement strand
ACTGGCTGGGAGGATGCGGGGCTGCCGACCGAGCCGTGATACGTTCAGTGCCGATCCATGGGAGGATCATGGCATGGGCGATGTCCGTGATACACCGTATCATTAGGCTATGAAAGAGGCTTCCACCGACCTGGAGCAGCTCCGCACCTTGTGCAACGGGGATGCCGGTCGGATGAAACGGTACATCGGAATGTTCCTGCAGGGAACGCCACCCGCACTTGACCAGTTGAAGGCGGACCTGGGTGCGGGAGACTTCCAGGGTCTCGCACGGAACGCACACGCCCTCAAACCTCAATCGGCATACATGGGTGCTTCCGCATTGAAGGAAGGCCTGGAACGCCTGGAGCACGCTGCCAAGGCAGGTCATCCGGGCGATGCGGCGAGCGCATTGGAGGAATGCCTGAAGCTCCATGCCGACGCGGTCGTTGAGCTGCGGGCGGCACTGGACCAGCTCTGACCGGACCGACCGCGATGTTCCGTCGACAAGCCTCTCCACCACGAACGAGAACGACCACGGTACTGATCGCGCTGGTCATCGGCTGCCAGTGCCTCGCCCAACCCGCATCCCGCCTGCTGGAGATCGCGAACAGCGATACCCTGGATCCGGTGGAACAGGTGCGCCTCTGGTGTGAACTGCTCGGCCCACGCACGATCGACCGGGAGGTGATCCTCCAGGATCCGCAGGTCCGTGCAGTGCTGGCCGACACCGCCAGGGATGCCACCCTCTCGTGGCTCCTGGCCTCCGCAGTGCACCGGGTCCATGGCAGATTGGATAGCTCCCGCGTGATGCTCGCCCGGGCCGGATCCTCTTTGCGGCCTGATGCCGACGAACGCATCCGCGCCACGGTCGTTCTGGACCAGGCCAGCATCCTCAGCATCACGGGCGACCAGGCCACCGCGACCAGGAAGTACTACGAGGTCCTCCCGGTACTCCAACGCAGGGGTCCCGTCCTTGACCTGGCATCGGCGTACAATGGTCTCGCCTTCATCTTCCGGTTCCAGGAACAGTTCGACGAGGCACTGAAGTACTACGACCTCGCCATGCACCTGGCCGATTCCATCGGTGACCCCTACACGCGGAGCTCAGCCCTTCGTGGAAAGGCGGGGATCCTGATGGAGCAGGATCGGGTGGACGAAGCCGAGGCGATGTATCGGCAGGCGATGACCCTGGTGGAACATCCGAAGGTGGAGGCCGTTCTGCGCACGGAGCTCGCCAACATCCTGGTCCTGCGCGGCGAGTACGCGAAGGCCCTTCCCGACTTCGTGGCGGCGCTTGAACGATTCGAAGCGGCGAACAACCTCACCTGGACCAGCTACCTCTGCTCACGCATCGCGGATACTAGGTTCCTGATGGGTGATGTGCGCGGTGCACGACCCTATGCGCTGAAGGGCCTCCGGATCGCCACTGAGAACGGCCTGCGCAAGGAGCAGCTCGACAATCTATTCATGGTCCCGAAGATCTGTGCCGCCCTTGGGGAGTGGAAGGACGCCCTCACCTACTCCAAGGCATTCGCCGTGGCGGATGACAGCCTGCGGAACGATGTGGTGTCGACGGAGCTCGCACAACTGGAGGTGCAATTACAGGGGCGGCGTGACAGCCTCTTGCGCGCCGAGCGCGAGGAGAAGGACCGCCTGATCTACGAAGCAGGCGTGGCCAAGGCCTCTGACGAACGGAAGCTCATGCTGCTCATCAGCGCCGGTGTGCTCGTCATCATCGGTGGCCTGTGGCTGCGGTTGCGGAGGATCCGGCGCACCCGCCTGGAGCTGGCACGCGACAATGCCGCCATCGACCGTGCGAAACAGCGCGCGGAGCGGTCCGAACGCGTGAAGGACCAGTTCCTGGCGAACATGAGCCATGAGATCCGCACACCCATGAACGCCATCATGGGCATGACCGCGAGTTTGAAACGTGCCGAGCACCTGCCCGCGCAGGAACGCTACCTGAACGCCATCGCGCAGAGCTCGGACAACCTGCTCGTGATCCTCAACGACATCCTCGACCTGGGTCGCCTGCAGGATGGGGACATCGTACTGGAGATGGTGCCTTTCGACGTACGGAAGGTGGTGAACGATGTGCTTGATGTGATGCACTTCAAGGCCGACGAGAAGAAGCTGGACCTGAAAGGCCAGGTGGACCCGGATGTGCCGCATGTGCTGATCGGTGATCCCGCCCGCTTGAACCAGGTGCTGCTGAACCTCGTGGGCAACGGCATCAAGTTCACGGAGGTCGGCGGTGTCACGGTCGGCGTGTCCCTGCGGACCTTGGACGAAGGGGTGGCGCACCTGCGGTTCAAGGTGGTGGATACGGGCATCGGCATCGCACCGGAGAGGCAGGAGCAGATCTTTGAAGAGTTCACCCAGGCGTATAGCGACACCACGCGCAAATACGGCGGCACGGGGCTGGGCCTCACCATCAGCAAGCGCCTGGTGGAGATGCAGAACGGCACAGTCACGCTCCAAAGTGCCAGGGACCAGGGA
>JAGQVR010000369.1:914-2489 GCA_020437875.1 Flavobacteriales bacterium | reverse complement strand
CACTGGGATAGGGGAACATGTCCAGCACGTAATACTTGGGCTTCGATGGATCGTTGCTCACGCGGTAGGTGCCGCGTCTGCGCCATTCATCCTGCCACTTCCCTTCGATGCCCTTGTGATCGTACTGCATGGTGCCTTCCTACTGAGCGCGAAGGTAGAAGGTGGGCTGGCCACGGAGGACGATCGGTACGGCGCAAGTAAGGGCGATGCGTGCATCGCCCTTACTTTCGCCGACCATGAGCGACCAGCGCTACTTGAGGTCCCGCACCCGCACGTCCAACGTGAGCACGGTGGTCGGCATCGCCTTGGTGCTCTTCATGCTGGGTGTACTGGGCTTCCTGGTATTGAACGCCCGTGCGCTGGAACGCTACTTCAAGGAGAACGTGCGGGTGGAGCTCTTCCTGAAGCGTGACCTGAAGGAGGTGGACATCATGCAGTTCCGCAAGGAGCTGGACACCGAGCCGTACGCCAAGGAGACGCGCTATGTGACCGCCGATGAGGCCGCTGAGCAACTGAAGCAGGACCTCGGGGAAGACTTCCTCGGCGTGCTGGGCAGCAATCCCCTCCTGCCCTCGGTGGAATTGCGCTTGAACGCGGACCATGCGCAGGCGGACAGCCTGAAATGGATCGTGGAGCAGTTGAAGAAGGACCAGCGCGTGCAGGAGGTGGCCTACAACGCGGCCGTGGTGGAGAACATCGACGCCAACGTGAACAAGATGGGCCTCCTGGTCCTGGGCTTCTCGGTGCTGCTGTTGTTCGTCGCGATCGCCTTGATCAACAACACGATCCGACTGGCCATCTACAGCAAACGCTTCCTGATACGCACCATGCACCTGGTGGGTGCCACGCAATGGTTCATCAAGCGGCCCTTCCTGGGCCAGAGTCTCTGGCAGGGCATCGTGGGTTCGGTGCTGGCGATCGGCCTGTTGGTAGGACTGTTGCAGCTCACCAATCGCTACATGCCGGACCTGCTGGCCTTCACGGACATGCCCACCCTGGCCCTGCTCTTCGCGGGGGTGCTGGTGCTGGGCCTGTTGATCTCCCTGACCTCCACCTGGTTCGCGGTGCGCCGCTACCTTCGCATGAACTCCGAGGACCTGCACTGGAGCTGACCTGAACCCGACCGAACGACCATGGCGAAGCCCGAGCTGAACAACGACATGCCCTTCACCGCAACGAACTACAAGTTGCTGTTGATCGGCCTGGCCATCCTCGTGGTGGGCTATATCCTGATGTCCGGCGGCGGCAACGGGGACCCCAATGCCTTCGATGCGGAGGCCCTCTTCAGCACGCGCCGGATCACCGTGGCACCGATCGTGGTGTTGATCGGCTATGCCTTCGTGGCCTACGCCATCCTGAAGAAGACCGGGGAGAACGAGGCGGGCAAATGACGATCATCCAAGCGATCATCCTCGCGATCATCGAGGGGATCACCGAATTCCTGCCCGTCAGCAGCACGGGCCACATGATCATCGGGTCCACCATCATGGGGATCCAACAGGACGAGTTCGTCAAGCTCTTCACGGTGGCCATCCAGTTCGGCACCATCCTGAGCGTGGTGGTGCTCTATTGGAA
>JAGQVR010000369.1:0-905 GCA_020437875.1 Flavobacteriales bacterium | reverse complement strand
ACAGGACGAGTTCGTCAAGCTCTTCACGGTGGCCATCCAGTTCGGCACCATCCTGAGCGTGGTGGTGCTCTATTGGAAGCGCTTCTTCCAGAGCTTCGACTTCTACCTGAAGCTGCTGGCGGGCTTCATCCCGGCGGTGATCGCGGGCCTCTTCTTCAAGGACCATATCGACATGCTGCTGGAGAACGTGGTGGTCGTTGGTGTGATGCTGTTCCTCGGTGGCATCGTCTTCCTCTTCATCGATAAGCTCGCGACCCGCAGCGAGGAGAAGGGTGAGGTCCAACCGATGTCGTACAAGCAGGCGGCCATCATCGGCATATGGCAATGCCTGGCCATGGTCCCCGGCGTATCGCGTTCGGCCGCCACCATCATCGGTGGCATGACCCAGGGCTTCACCCGCAAGAACGCGGCGGAATTCAGCTTCTTCCTCGCGGTGCCCACCATGTTCGCGGCCACGGTGAAGAGCATCTACGATTATGTGAAGGAAGGGGGCGCCTTCACCACGGAGCATTTCCAGCTCTTCGCGATCGGGAACGTGGTGGCCTTCGTGGTCGCCATCATCGCCATCCGTTCCTTCATCGCCTACCTGACCAAGAGCGGCTTCAAGGCCTTCGGCTGGTACCGCATCCTGGTCGGCGGCGTCATCATCGCCCTGCACCTCATGGGCGTATCGATGCAGATGTATTAAGGTGGACGACTTCGACTTCACCCCCGAGACCGGCGGCCTCGTACTCGTTGACAAGCCGCTGACCTGGACCAGCTTCGATGTGGTGGGGAAGTTGCGCGGAGCCATGCGCATCGCGGCGGGGAAGAAGATCAAGGTGGGCCATGCCGGCACCCTCGACCCCCTCGCCAGTGGCCTCCTGATCCTTGCGTACGGACCCTTCACCAAGAAGCTGCCCTTC
>JAGQVR010000036.1:13081-16235 GCA_020437875.1 Flavobacteriales bacterium | reverse complement strand
CCGACTTGGTGCCGAAGAGCACCAGGATATCACCCTTCTCCGGTGCGAAGCCGGGTTCGAGCACGCCCAATGAACCGAGCTTCACCGAACGCCGTCCCATGAAGCCGGTCTCCGTCTCCTTGCGCAACACGGTGACCAGTCCGAGCTGGCTCTTCACGAAGGCTTCCGATCCCGCCAACGGCTTGCCGACGAAGCGGTCCGGCACGACGATCTCCGCGATCACGAAGCCACCGGGGAGCTCGAACTGGTCCACCAAACGGCGCAGGTTCAGCTTGCGGGCCAGGCTCTCCGCAGCCTTCTCCTCGGGGTGCACGATGTCCGTCACGCCCATCGAGGACAGTACCATCTCGTGCAGGGGGTCGATGGCCCGGCTGATCACACGCTTCACCTTTTGGTTGACGAGCAGTGCGGTGGTCATGATGTTGGCGCCGCGGTCCTCGCCGATGGCCACCACCGCCACATCCATATCGTTCAAGGGCAGTGCGCTCATCGCCGTGGGGTCGTTGCTCTCGAGGCAGACGGCGTAGCTCACCTCGTTCTTCAAGCTCTCCACCTTGGCCATGTCATGGTCGATGGCGAGCACCTCGTGCCCCATGCGTGTGAGTTTCACGGCCAGCGCATGGCCGAAGTTCCCCAATCCGAATACGGCGATCTTCATGACGGTTCAGTTGATCTGGATGTCCTCTTTCGGGTAACGGTAGCTGGTGACGGTGACCTGGCGCAGCACACCGACGAGCAGGGTGAGCGCGCTCACACGGCCCACGAACATGATCACCACCATGACATAGCGCGTGGGATCGCCCAACTGTGCGGTGATGCCCATGGACTGGCCAACGGTGCTGTACGCGCTGAAGCACTCGAAGGCCAGTGGCAGCAGCGGGATCCGTGGTTCCAGCGATGCGACGACGGCCACGCTCAGGCCGAGGGTGATCAAGGAGAAGACGATGGTGGCGAACGCGCGGCGGACGCTGAGGCTGCTGATCTCACGGCCCAGGAACTCGATGCGGTCACGGCCGCGTGCGGTGGAGAAGATGTTGAGCGTGGCGATGGCGAAGGTCGAGGTCTTGATGCCGCCGGCCGCCGAGCCCGGTGATCCGCCCACGTACATGAGCAGCAGCACCACCATCACCACCGGAACGCTCACGGCGCTCCAGTCCACCACGTTGAAGCCGGCGGTGCGCGAGGTGGCGCTGGTGAAGAACGCGATGGTGAAGCGGCCGAACCAGGTGCGGTGCTCGGCAAGCGTCCGGTCCCATTCACCCACGAGAAAGGCGAAGGTGCCCGCCACGAGCAGGATCGCGCTCGTGACCAGCACGAGGCGCGAACTGATGGTCACCACGCGCGGGAAACGCTGGCAGGCACCGCCACGCAGCCAGTAGCGCACGCGCTCCACGACCCATGAGCGCAGGTAGCGGGCGAAGTTGAAGATGATGCCGAAGCCGAGGCCGCCCGCCACGATCAGTACGATCAAGGTCCATTGGAAGGGGTAGTTGAACCGCAACGAATCGGTGTACAGACCCGCAGGCCATGTGCTGAAGCCCGCGTTCATGAAGGCCGATACCGAGTGGAACAGCGCGAAGAAGAGCCGCTCCCCATTGTCCGCGAAGGCCGTGGCCGGCAGTTGCAGGTAGCAGAACACCGTGCCCAGTGCCTCGATCCCGAGCGAGAAGGCGATCACCTTCACCACGAAGCTGCGTGCGCTGCCGAGGGTGGTCTGTGCGATGTCGCGGATCCGCAGTTGTTCCTCGAGTGAGCCACGCCCCTTGAAGAAGAAGGCGAAGAAGCTGGTGAAGGTCATGATGCCCAGGCCGCCGAACTGGAAGAGCAGGAGCAGCAGCCACTGTCCGCTGCGGGTGAGGCCGGCGGATACATCGATGGTGCTGAGGCCGGTGACGCAGACGGCGGAGGTGGCGGTGAACAGTGCATCCACGAAGCGCAGCGGTCGTGTGGCGGCGTTGGGCAGCATCAGGAAGGCCGTGCCGAGCGCGATCATGAACACGAAGCCGGCGGCGAAGAGCAAGGCGGGATTGAAGAGGCGTGTGTTGCGACCTAGTTCCAATCGGCTCAGTTCGATCAGGGCGAAGGCCATGAGGAAGGAGAGGTAGGGCCAGTTCGCCTCCGCGGCCCACGGATGCAGGCCTGTCGGTCCGAGAATGATGAGCACCAAGGCGCCCACCAGCCAGATCGCTTCCGCCCGACGCATCCTGTCGTGTACGAGCACATTGCGCAGCAGCCCCGCACCGGTCACGATCGCGGAGAAGCATACGAGGGTGAAGCCAAGCCCCTCAAGAAGATGCGCAGAACCCGCACTCGCCTGGAAGCCGAATTCGGACAGGAAGAGCAGGAAGATGAAGAAGACCGCCGTCAACCGGGCGGTGGTCAGCACCTCCTTCCTGAGCACGGTTCGGAGCAGTGTCCTACTCATCGTCCTGCTTCTTCCGTCGACACTCCCGGCTCCGGCACGTAGGACATGGCGCGGCTTCTGATCATCGCACCTGGTCCCCTATGGTAGATGGTAGGCCACCACATGCCCGTCCGCTGTGATCGTCACGAGTTCGAGGATGCCATCGAGGTCGAGGTCGGCGATGCTGAAGGCGGTGGCGCCGCGCAGGGGCAGTCCCGTGGGTTCCTGGCCTCCTTCATCGACCATGGAGACCAGCTCGCGATCCGGTTCAACCACTCCGAAGCGCACACCTGAACTGAACTCATAGCGATGGACCTCAGGCGCCAACGGTGTTCCGAAGGTGCGCAGGATGTGTCTTTCACTGCCATGCAACTCGATCAAGCTGTCCCCAGCGATCCGCAGGATCTTGTTGTTGCCATCATCCCCGAGCTGGCCCAGGAAGTGATGGCCTGCCGAGGTCAGCGCACGCGGTCTTCCATTGAGCGCCGAACCATGCATGGCACCGGTCGAGTCCGACCAGAGCAGTTGCGTGCCCATCAACTCGAGTCCCGGCGACACATCCTGCAACTGCGCCGAGCTGCCCAGCCGGAGGTCTGTCCTTTCGCGCTCACCACCACGCCGGTCCAGGATGGCGATGCCTCCATCGCCATCGATCACCAGGAGGTAGTCCTTGTTGGAGATGCGCAGGTGACGGATCGTGTTCGACGAAGGCTTGGTGAGCCGCGGTGCCTCCCAGCCGCTGGTCGGTGC
>JAGQVR010000036.1:2346-12982 GCA_020437875.1 Flavobacteriales bacterium | reverse complement strand
GCCGTCCGACCCGTAATTCAACACGCGGCCATCCAGCACCGGTACGAGGATGCGGTGGTCCTTCGTCCCGTCGTAGTCGAACACCGCGATGGGTGCGCTCGCCTTGGATGGCAACTTCACCGGATAGCCACCGACATCCTTGCCGGTGCGGTCGATCAGGTAGATGCGGTCCGCCGTATTGAACAGGAGTTGGAGCTTGCCGTTGTGGAAGCGGTCCACCTGGTGCACCTCGCCCAGGATGGGGCCGTCGAGCTGATAGCTCCACTGTGGCCGACCCGCACTTCCCAGTAGATGGATCCGATGTGTGCCGTCCTGAACGAGTACTTCCCGCGTGCCGTTCGTGTGGTTGCGTACGATGTCGGGTCTCCGTGTCGCCGGCGCGGGTAACGGGGTGCTCCAATGCACGGCCGTGTGTCGTTGTGCCACGGGCGCGTGCTCCAGGCCGATGGCCACGTGGATCCGGCCGTGTTGCGACGGTGTGATCTGTACGGTGGCTCCACCGCAGCTGGTGTGCAGCACGGTGTCCTCCAGTGCGGCGCTCTTGTCCTTCAGCCCATCGGCCAGTCGGGGCCAATAGCGCGCCACATCCCAACGCATGGTCCTTCCGGCAGTGGAGGCGATGCGTTGCGTCCAGGCATTGGTGCGGGCATCCTCGGCCAGCGTACGACCATCATACCAGGCATCGATCGCGATCCGCAGGGCCTCCGTGGTGGGAGCGAACACGACGACATCGTTCAACACGCACCACCAGGGAAGCTGGAAGGCGGCATAGTCCGTCCCGAGCAGTCGTTCGTACGCGTTCACCACCGGAAGCAGGGTCATGCGCACCCCGCGATGAGCGAGCGTGTCACAACGGATGCCATCCGGGCAGGTCCTGCGCAGTTCGTTCGCCGCACCTTCCGGGTCCTCGGTCTGGAAGAGCGCCCATGTCCGGGGATCGGTCGCGGCGCTATCGCGGGCAAGTGCCATGCTCCCGCGCACCCAATGGAACAGCAAGGGACCGAGTGTGGTGGCGGTGCTGTCATTGGCCACGCCGATATCCAGCAAGAGGCGTTCGGCATCATCCACTTGCCGTACATCCCAATCGACCACCTCCGCAGGCAGCCATCGCCCCAGGTCGTTCCGGCCGGTTCCTTGGTGCTCCAAGGAAGTGAAGGATGGATGGGACCCACTGGGCAGGATCAGTCCGCTCAGGAGGAAGGCATCCGGCCGCGCGCGAAGATCCAGGGCTGCCCAGCCACCGGGCACGTCCAGGGCATCCACCCAAGGAGCGCGCCACCAGGTATGGAGCAGATCCCGGGTACGCTCGAGGTGGATGAGCACGTGCGCATCCGCGCCGGCACCCAATGTCCGGACCGCTTCACCCAGTAGCGTGTCGCTTTCCACGGCGCGGGTGGTCTTCTCCTGCAACAAGGCCTCATCCATCATGGCGGTGCTGGAGGCGATGATCCAGACACCATCGTGCACCGTGACCGTCAGTGGAGGCAATGCCGTATCCGGCCGGCATTGCACCGTGCTGCCGCTGAGCAACGTTCCGATCGCGGCTTCATCGATGCGGAGCAGCTCGGCGAAGGTGCGTGCGGGTGCACCATCCACCGATCGTGGTGCGCAGGTGAAGAGCACGTCGGCCTGATCGCCACCCGTTCGCATCACCGCGAGCAGGATGGTCATGTCATCCACGGTCCCGCGGAATGCGGCATCGTTCTCGGCGCGCTCCATGGCCTGCGCCATCGATCGACCGATGGCACGCACTGCAGGTATCCGCTCCAGTCCGCCCCAGAACTGGGAGGTGTGCGTGAAGCGGTCCCAGGTGACGATGGCGTCGGGGATCTCCAGGATGATTGCCGCGCGTGCGGGGATCGGTCTCCATGGATCGGCCGCAGTGTTGTTGACCCGGTTCCATCGAAGCAGGGTCCAAGCCGTGGCGCCAAGTATGCCGAGAAGCAGGAAGATGGAGAGCACGCGCCGCATGGCGTGATCAAAGGTACCGGGGTCGCATGGTCGCCTTTCCGCGCCGGACAAGGCGTTTGCACAGCGTGGTGTGGATACCCTTCCACGGTCGTGGTGACATCCGCAACGAGCCGCGCGGCCTCATCGGGAGGCCGGTATCAGAAGAGCTCCGGCTCAGCGTAGTTGAGGCGGAAGCTCCTGCGGTGGTGGATGCATGGACCGATCCGATCCAGGGCTGCGCGATGGTCTTCCGTGGGGTAGCCCTTGTTGATGGCCCAGTTGTATTCCGGGTGTTCATCATGCAGGCGGGTCATCCGTTCATCCCGGTGGGTCTTCGCAAGGATGCTCGCGGCGGCGATGCTGCGGAACCGACCATCGCCCTTCACGAAGCAGGTGTGCGGTATCCCCGGGTAGGGGACGAAACGGTTCCCATCGATCAGCAGATGATGCGGACGTTCCCGCAGCGCAGCGATGGCGCGGTGCATGGCCACGAAGGAGGCGCGGAGGATGTTCAAGTCGTCGATCTCGGCCGGCTCCACCGCCACCACGGCCCAGGCCAGTGCATGCTGTTCGATCAATGGACGCAGGGCATCGCGTTTGGCAGCGGTGAGCTTCTTGCTATCGTCCAGACCCGGGATGCGCGCACGCAGGGGGAGGATCACCGCAGCGGCGACCACGGGACCGGCCAGGCATCCACGACCGGCTTCATCGCAACCGGCCTCAAGCACATCTTTCAGGTGGTATGCCGCCAATCGGCTCATGTGCGATCGAGGTGAAGTCCGGCATCCCTTGCCATGCGTTCGAACGAATTCCACAGCGCTGTGGCGGCCAGGTCCCAGGTGTAGCGTTGTGCGCGTTTGATACCGGCCGCGCCCAACTTGTCCCGCAGGTCGGGGTCGCTGCACACCTCGTGGAGGGCACGGGCGATGTCGCTCACATTGTACGGATCGCAATAGTGCGCCGCATCGCCTGCGATCTCGGGGAGGCTCGTGGCTTCAGCGGCCACCACCGGCACGCCGCAACGCATGGCTTCCGCCACCGGGATCCCGAATCCTTCGAAGTAGCTCACGAAGGCGAGCGCCGCGGCACCGCCCAATGCACGATGCAGATCCACCTGCTGCAATCGACCCGTGAAGATCACGCGGTCCTGGTAGCGCATCCGTTCCCAAGCGGCCTGCATGCGCTCATCCCACCACATCCGTTCGCCCACGATCACCAGTCGCAGGTCGGAGGGGCGCCTGTCCAATAGCTCATCGAAGGCCTGAAGCAAGCGCGCGATGTTCTTGCGTGGGTTCAAGGAGCCGATGCATACGACGTAAGGATGTCCCTGTGCGAACTCCGAGCGAGCGGCCTGTTTCTCATCATCGGTGAGCGGACGGTACACCTCGCCCACGCCGTTGTACACCACGTCGATCCGGCCTTCGGGAACGCCATAGGTGGTGGCGATGTCATGCCGGGAGTATTCGCTCACCGTGGCCAGCCGTGTGGCATGCCGGGCGAAGCGCGGGAAGTACTTCCGGTAGTACGTGCTGTACGCTTTGGGAAGATCCTCTGGGTGATGCTCGAAGTTGAGGTCGTGCATCACGGCCAGCGTGGGCACCTGGCTATGCAGTGCCAGATAGCCGTCCGGGCTGATGAAGGCTTCGGCCTTCACGGCCTTCAGCTTACGGGGAAGCAACCAGTTGAACCAAAGACGGTAGAGCAGGGGATGGCGTGTGGGCGGGGACAGCACGGCCCCTTCCACATTGGCGGCGTAGATGAACTTCCTGTCGAAAGGCCGGTCGAAGAGGAAGATGAACCGATGCTCCGGGTGGGCCCGCACGAGGCGTTGCAGGGTCTCGTGGGTGAACCAGCCGATACCCTCCAGCTTGTTGGAGAGCAGCAACCGGGTGTTCACCGCGATGCGCATGGCGCAAAGGTGGCGAAGTGTCCGTTCAGGGCCGCAACCCGCACCTTTGCCATCTTCACCGCGCGATGCAACGTCGTTTCCTGCTGAACCTGGGCCTGCTTGTGGTGCTGAACCTCCTGGTGAAGCCCTTCTACATCCTGGGCATCGATGCCGGGGTGCAGGACGCCGTGGGGGCCGCCACCTATGGAACCTACGCCGCGTTGCTCAGCCTGAGCTTCCTGTTGAGCATCGTGCTCGACCTGGGGATCACCAACCAGAACACGCGGCACATCGCGCAGCACACCGCCCTCATGGGCAAGACCGTCGGTGGTGTCCTGGGCATCCGGTTCGTCCTGGTGGTGCTCTATGCCATCTGCACGCTGATCACCGGCCTGGTGCTCGGTTTCGGCCCGGAACAGATGATGGTCCTTGGCTGGTTGATCGTGAACCAGGCGCTCGTGGCCACGATCAACTTCATGCGCAGCAACATCGCCGGGGCCCAGCGCTTCAAGCAGGACAGCCTGCTGAGCGTCCTCGATCGGGCGCTCCTCATCGGCATGGTGGGCTGGGCGCTGTGGGGAAGGGCCAGCGGGGAACCCTTCCGGATCGAGTGGTTCGTGTGGGCACAGACCATCGCCTACAGCGTGACCCTGCTCGTGGCCTATGGCATGGTGCATCGTCTGGCGGGTGGGCTGCGCCTGCGCTGGCAGCCGGCCTATGCCTGGGTGGTGGTGCGGCAGAGCTTCCCGTACGCGCTCCTGATCCTGTTGATGACCTTCTACTACCGCATCGATACGCTGATGTTGGAACGGATGCTGCCCGATGGCCCGGTGCAGGCCGGGATCTATGCGCAGGCCTTCCGCTTCTTCGAAGCCTTCAACATGCTCGGTTACCTCATGGCCGGACTGCTACTCCCCATGTTCAGCCGGATCCTCGGAGCCCGTGATGAAGTGACCCGCGCTGGCCTGACGCCGCTGGTGCGCCTCGCCACGCGCCTGGTGCTCACGGGTACGGTGGCCATCGCGGCATTCGGTGTGGTGAACGCCCAGGAGGTGATGGACCTGCGCTACTCCGCGCACACCAAGGAGAGCGCACCGGTCTTCGCCCTGCTCATAGCCTGTTTCGTGGCCGTCTGTTCCACCTACGTGTTCGGGACCCTGCTCACCGCCGGTGGTCGCCTCCGCCAGCTCAATTGGATGGCCGCGGGCGGGGCTTTGTTGAACGTCGGGATCAACCTGGTGCTCATCCCCCGGATCCAGGCGGAGGGTGCAGCTTGGGCCAGCCTCGTCACGCAGGTGCTCACGGCCCTCGCGCAGATCGTCCTGGCCGCCCGTCTGTATCAGGCCACCATCCCCTTCGGGCTCTGGGCGCGAGCGGCGGCTTACGCCCTGGCACTGGTGGCCGTGGCCATCGGGCTCGCGTTCACGGGGCTTTCCCTGGTCGTTCAACTGCTCCTTTTCGTGGCCGCCGCCCTGCTATTGGCCTACGTGCTGGGTCTGGTGAACACGAGGGTGGTCGTCGAGGCCCTCGAACTGCGACTTGCCGAACGCCGATGAACCCTTCCCCGCTTGGGGCTGAGGCTTACTTTTGGCCCTCTTTTCGAGGAACGCATGCAGCAAGCGAATAGCGCGAAGGAGGTCGGGCCGGACATGGTCCTGACGCTCTGGGCGTATCGGAAACGCATCCTTGCGTTGACCATACTTGGGGCCGTGGGCGGGCTGGTCGCCTCCTACGTGGTGAAGCCCCTGTTCAAGAGCGAGGTGGTGATGTACCCGGCCGTTTCCAATTCGGTCTCGCGGTCGTTGCTGCTCGAGCAGAACACCGGTCGTGATGACATCCTCGCTTTCGGCGATGAACAGGATGCGGAGCAGCTCATGCAGATGCTCCAGTCCGATCGCGTGCGGGACCGTGTGGCCGGCAAGTTCGACCTGATGGGTGTGTACGGGATCGACCCGAATAGCAAGACCCGCCGTTCCGAGCTGATCGATGCCTACGAGGAGCATATCTCCTACGAGCGCACGCACCTGGGCAGTGTCCGGATCGAGGTGCTGGACCGTGATCCGCAGCGCGCAGCCGACATCGCCAACCACATCGCCGACCTGGTCGACGTGGTGTGGGGCGAGATGGTGCGGGAACGCGCAGCGAAGGGTGTGGCCGCCATCGAGCATAAGCTGGCGGACCTCGAACAGGTGATCAAGCAGACCGATGACAGCCTGCGTGCGTTGCGCGAACTGGGCGTACACGACTACTACACACAGAGCGAGCGTTACAACGAGTACATCGGGGCGGCCATCGTGAAGGGGGACCATCGGGCCGTTCATGAGCTGGAGGACCGCTTCAAGATGCTGGCCGAACATGCCGGTCCGTACGTGCGGCTGCAGGACCAGCTCAACTATGACCTGCGCCGCGCGACCATCCTGCGCATGAAGCTGGAACAGGCCACGGCGGACATGGATAGCGAGGTCCCCCACAAGTTCATGGTGAACTACGCCCAACCCTCGGACAACAAGCATTGGCCGAAACGCTGGCTCTTCCTGGCCATCAGCGCGGCCTCGGCCTTCCTGATCGCCCTGTGCAGCATCGTGGTGGAGGCGAACCTTACCAAGATCCGTGACCGACATGGGAAATGAGCTCTCGTTCCAGCGCCTGTTCGACCTGGTGAAGGCCAGGTACCGGACCTACATCGTGGTGGGACTGATGGCGGCCGTTCTCGCCATCGTGTTCAGCCTTCCGGTGTTCATCAAACCACGCTTCAAGTCCACCGCAACGGTGTACCCGGTGAACCTGAACAGCTATTCCATCGAGACCCGAACGGACCAACTGTTGCAGCTCCTCCAGAGCAACAGCATCCGTGACAGCCTGATCCGCAAGTTCGACCTGAGCCATGCCTACCGGGTGGATACGACGTTGCAGGCAGGCCGCTTCGCGCTCTACAACGAATTCCTCGAGCGTGTGGAGATCAGCAAGACGAAGTACGAGAGCGTGATGATCGAAGTGGTGGACGAGGATCCGGTGCGAGCGCGCGACATGGTGAACGCCATGCTCTACCAGGTGAACCAGCTGGCCCGCCGCCTCCAGCGTGAGAAGTCCTACGAAGTGCTCCGTATCACTGAACGCACCCTCGCGCACGAACGCCACAAGCTCGATTCGGTGGAGACCCGCCTGAACGAGCTGCGCCAGAGCGCTGGCATGCTCTCCTACGAGACACAGGCGAAGGAGCTCACGAAAGGGTACGTCAAACTGCTCAGCTCCAACGCAGGCCAGGCCCAGCGTGACAAGGTGCTCGGCATGATCAAGGACCTGGAATCGCGCGGAGGGGAGTTCCGACAGCTCACCGAGATGAGCAACATCTTCCGTGGGAATTACGACCGGGCGCTCACACAGTACGAGGCCGCGGTGAACGATGTGACCAAGGAACTCACCTACACGAACGTGATCGTCTACCCCGAGGTGGCGGACAAGAAGGTCTATCCGGTGCGCTGGCTGATCGTGCTGCTCGCCACGGCTTCGGCGCTCGTCCTCTGCACCCTGGTGCTGCTGTGGCAGGAGCGCCGCTGATGTCATGCTGACGCGCTTGAAGGACCACAAGTGGCTGGCGCTGGCACTGAGCGTCGCCTTCGTCGTGGTCAACATGGCGCTGATGGCCAAGCGCGTCTACTGGTTCAACCTGCTTCCCGTGGCGCTCATCCTCGGCTGGGCCATGCTCACCAGCGTGGACAAGCTGCTGTTCGCGGTCGCCTTCTTCACGCCGCTGTCCATCAACTTGGAGGAACTGGACATCGGCGGTATCGGCATCTCCCTGCCCACGGAACCCATCATGGTCGGTCTTACGGTGCTCTTCCTGTTCAAGCTCGGGATGGAGCGCGGGGTGGTGGATGTCCGTGTGTGGAGACACCCGATCACCCTGGTGATCCTCGCGCAGCTGGCGTGGATGCTGCTCTGCATCATCCCCAGTTCGATGCCCTTCGTCTCAACGAAGTACATGCTTGCGCGCCTCTGGTTCGTGGTCACCATGTACTTCATGGTCTCGCGCCTGTTCGAGCAGCCCCGGAACGTGCATCGCTTCCTGTGGTCGTACATCGCCGGGCTCAGCATCGTGGTCCTATACACGCTCATCCACCACAGCCTCTTCGGCTTCGAGCATGAACCCGCGCACTGGGTGATGACACCCTTCTTCAAGGATCACACCAGCTACGGCGCGATCCTCGCTTTCTTCCTGCCCTTCTGCATCGGTGCGCTCACCTTCCCCGGTTATTCCTCCGGTGGGCGCACGGCGGCCCTCCTGGTCTTCCTCCTGCTCACCGTCGGTCTCATCTTCTCGTACACGCGTGCGGCCTGGCTCAGTTTGGTCGGTGCGTTCGTGCTCTTCCTGGTGATGCGATTGCGGGTGCCCACCTGGGTGCTGGGCGCATTGCTCGTGACCGCTGGTGTGGTGTACGTGGTGGAGCAGGAGCAGATCACCATCGCGCTGGAGCGGAACCGTGATGAGAGCAGCGACGACCTGGGCAAGCACGTGAGCTCGATCTCCAACATCTCCAGCGATGCTTCCAATCTGGAGCGCATCAACCGCTGGAACTCCGCCGTCCGGATGTGGGAGGAACGGCCGGTCTTCGGATGGGGCCCGGGTACCTATATGTTCCAGTACGCGCCTTTCCAGGCTTCGGAGGACCGCACGATCATCAGCACCAACTTCGCAGCGGGTGGCAATGCGCACAGTGAATACCTCGGGCCCTTGTCGGAGCAGGGTGTTCCCGGCATGTTGTTGATGGTACTATTGGTCGGTGTGACGCTCTACCACGCCATCAAGCTCCATGGGAGGATGCCCGCCGGTGGCGACCGCCGGTTGGTCATGACCACCACCCTGGGGCTCGTGACCTATTACCTGCACGGCGCGCTGAACAACTTCCTCGATCTGGACAAGGCATCCGTGCCTTTCTGGGCGTTCACGGTGCTCATCGTGCTCATGGACATCCGCTACCCGCGGACCGTTGAGCGGACGAAGGACCCGATCGTGAGCCCTGCCTGATGGCGATCAACTGAAGCGACAGGTCAGCAGCGCGATGTCGTCGAGATAGGGAAGATCCCCGCGATGCTTCTCGAAAGCGGCGGTCACCTGTTCATTGATGCGTTGCGCACTCGATGACCGGTCCTTCTTCAGCAGCTCGATGATCGGGGCCGTCTCGAAGGCTTCACCTTTCGCGTTCTCCTGTTCCACCAGGCCATCCGTATAACACAGCAGGGTGGAGCCGGCCGGCAGTTCCACCTCGCCGCTCTTCAGAAAGGGAAGCTTCGGCATCATGCCCAATGCGATGCTGCCATCACGCAAGGGTGTGAGGCCTTCGCCGTGCATCAGGAGTGGATCGTTGTGGCCGCTGTTGATGTACCGCATCCGTCGCGCGGAGATATCGATGATGCCGATGAAGAGGGTGATGAAGCGCTCGCCACGCGCACTGGCATGCACCTTGGCATTGAGCTCGTGCACCAGTTGCACCAGGTCGTCGGCGTGCGGGAGGCTGGCGCGCAGGTTCGCCTGGAAGTTGCTCATGAGCAGGGCCGCGGCGATCCCCTTCCCGCTCACATCGGCCACGCAGGCCACGTAGCGGCCGTCGGGCATGGTGATCAGGTCGTAGTAGTCGCCCCCGACCTCGCTGTGCGGCTGGTACCAACCCGCCGCGTCGATCCGTTCGTTGCGCGGCAGGTCCTGCGGGATCAGCATGTTCTGCATCTCCGCTGCCAGCTCGAGCTCCCGCCTGGCACGGGCCTGCACGAGTTCCTGCGCCGCCATGCGCTGGTTCTCCAAGGCCACCACGATCAGGTTCGTCAGCGTCTGGATGAAGGTGAAGTGCTTCACGGAGCGGCTCATGCCCTGCTCCAGTTCGTCGATGTCGCCGATGAGGAGGAAGGCCAGTGGCTTGCCCCGGTGGTAGACAGGAACGGCCACATCGAAGTTGCCGAGGCTGCCGCTGCTCTCATCGCTGATCACCTGTGCCTCCTCCTTCAGACCGGCCATCGCCTTCTCGATGTCCATGACCGCACCATCCACCTCGTGCCCGAAGGCGATGAGGCGCTCCCAACCCGTGGTGTGTTCGAAGAGCATCAGGCGCGTGATGCCGAGGTCCTCGCGTACGATGCGCTCGTAGCGTTCGAGCAGCGAGGAGCGCTCCTCGGTGTTGTTGATGGCCTTGGTCACCTCCAGCAAGGCCTTCAATTGGAACTCCTTCAGTTCCAACCGCTCCTGGATGCGTTCGAGCCGGGCCATGGTCAGTCCTTCAGCTTCTTGAAGAGCTCGGGCAACCGGCTCGTGAGCGCGATCTCCCGCAGCTTCTGCTTGGACTCACCCGCTGGCGATCCCAGGTAGCTCTTGCCACCCTCCAAGCTGCTCATCACGCCGCTCTGGCCCAGCAGCACCGCGCCTTTGCCGATGGTCACCTTGCTCGGGATGCCGACCTGCCCCCAGAGCGTCACTCCTTCCTCGATCACCACCGCACCGGCGATGGCCACGTGCGCGCAGATCAGCGTGTTCCGCCCGATGCGGGTATCGTGGCCCACCTGCACGTGGTTGTCGAACTTGGTGCCGGCGCCGATGCGCGTGTCCGCGCTCACGCCGCGATCGATCGTGCACAGCGCACCGATCTCCACGTCGTCCTCGATCACCACGCTGCCGCCGGGGATCATCTTGTCGTAGCTGCTCGCCCGCTTCTTGTAGTAGAAGGGGTCCGCGCCGATCACCGTGTTCGCGTGGATCGTCACGCGATCACCGATGGTCGTGTTCTCGTAGATCACCACGCCCGGCATTAT
>JAGQVR010000036.1:0-2250 GCA_020437875.1 Flavobacteriales bacterium | reverse complement strand
GCGCGGCATGGCGGCGCGCACCAGCTTGTTGTACTCGCTGCAGGGGTCGGCACAGATGATGATGGCCTTGCCCGCCGGTGGTTCCACCTCCTTGTTGATGAGGATGGTGGTGGCCGCACTGTTCAACGCCTTGTCGTAGTACTTCTCATGGTCCACGAAGACCAGGTCGCCGGTCTCCACGCGGTTGATCTCGTTCAGCCCGGTGATCAGGATCGAGGTGTTGCCTTTGGCCGTGGCGCCGATCTGCGCGGCGAGCGCTTCGGCGGTGCATGGTGGGTGGAGCCGCATGGGTGGCGGCAAAGGTAACCGGCGGGCATCACCCCCCTTAACGAAGAAGCCCCTCCACCGATCGGTGAAAGGGCTTCCTGAAAAGTGCTCGATCTACTTCTTCACCCGGTCCATGTACTCGCCGGTCTCGGTGTCCACCCGCACGATGGTGCCGATCTCCACGAAGCTGGGTACACTGACCTCGGCGCCGCCGGCCAGGGTGGCGGCCTTCATCACCTTGTTGCTGGTGTCGCCCTTCACCACGTTCTCCGTGTAGGTCACCTCCAACTCCACCACTTTCGGCGGACGGGCGAAGATGGGCGTGTCGCTCTCGAAGCCCACCTGCACGATCATCTCTTCCTTCATGAAGCGGATGGCATCGCCGAAGAGGGCCGCAGGCACGTATTTCTGATCGAAGGTCTCCTGGTCCATGCACACCAGGTTGTCGCCCTCGCGGTAGAGGTATTGCAGTTCGTGGATCTCCACACGCAGCAGTTCCACCGTCTCGCCACTGCGGAAGCGGTTCTCGGCCAGCTTGCCGTTGCGCAGGTTCCGCATCTTGCCCTGGTAGAAGGCACGCAGGTTGCCCGGCGTACGGTGCTGCCATTCCATGATCTGGCAGATGTCGCCGTTGTAGCGGATGAACGAGCCGATATTGACGTCAGCGGTGGTCGCCATGGGGGAGGGATTCAGTGTTCGGGCCGCGAAAATAGGCTTTTGCGATGGAGTGGGTCCGTTGGTGGGCTGATGCGGCCACGACCGGAAACCCTTCGGGGGCTGCGGCTATCTTTGGCGACCTTCCGCCGACCATGATCAAGGACCCCGCCACTTCCACCGTGCTCATCACTGGTGGCGCGGGTTTCGTCGGGTCGAGCTTCGCCCTGCATTGGAAGGCCCGGCACCCGGGTTCCACCGTGATCGCCCTGGATAACCTGAAGCGCCGTGGCAGCGAGCTGAACCTTGCCCGTTTGAAGCAGGCCGGGGTCACCTTCGTGCATGGTGATGTGCGCCAGGCGGCCGACCTGATGGGCCTTCCCCGCATCGATGCGCTCGTGGAATGTTCCGCTGAACCATCGGTGATGGCCGGCTATGATGGCAGCACGCGCTATGTGGTGGACACCAACCTACTGGGTACGGTGAACTGCCTGGAGCTCGTGGCGCGGGACAAGGCCGATCTCGTCTTCCTGAGCACCAGCCGCGTGTATCCGATGGACACGCTGAACGATGCCTGTACCATACAGGATGGACGTTTCGCGCCACGCCCGGATGCCGGTGTGACCGGCCTGTCCGACGAAGGCGTCGCCGAGGACCTCCCCTTGCAAGGGCTGCGGTCGCTGTACGGGACCACCAAGCTCGCGAGCGAACTGTTGATCGCGGAGTATGCCGCCATCCATGGGTTCCGTTGGGTCGTGGACCGCTGTGGGGTGATCGCCGGTCCCTGGCAGATGGGCAAGACGGATCAGGGCTTCATCATCCTCTGGTTGTCGAGACACCTCTGGGACCTGCCGCTGCGCTATACCGGCTATGGCGGCAAGGGGGCTCAGGTGCGCGATGCCATGCATGTGGAAGACCTGTGCGAGCTGGTACAACTGCAGCTTGAAGGCATGGACCGGGTGGATGGTCACGTGCTCAACGCAGGCGGGGGAGTGGCGAACGCCGATGCCCTTGTCGGCTTCACCGAGCGCTGTGCGCGGATCACGGGGCGCACCATCCAGGTGGGCTCCGATCCAGCCGACCGCCCCGGCGACCTCAAGTACTTCGTCACGGACAACCGCCGGATCACCGCCCTCACAGGCTGGGCGCCGAAGCGGGACCTGGACACCCTTCTGGGCGATTCACTCGCCTGGTTGAGGCAACACGAACAAGCGCTGCGCGTCATCCTCGCGCCCTGATAGCAAGATCCCGTGCGCATCGTTCTTATCACCGGTTCCGGAGGTCTCATCGGCAGCGCGTCGGTCGATCACTTCAAGGACCATTTCGACC
>JAGQVR010000368.1 GCA_020437875.1 Flavobacteriales bacterium | reverse complement strand
ACCTCCACCTGCTCGCGCAACTTAGGCCCGCCGGCCAGCTTGTCGAAGAAGGGCGTGAAGAACTTCACCCCGTCCTTCGCCGTGGCGCGCATACCGATGAGCCATTGCAGATTGATCCGGTGATCCAGACGGGCTTGGATGGCCCCGTACTCCGCAAGGTCGAGCCCGCTGCACGGCTGGTCCTTGTATGGTGGGTCCTTCGCCCCGGGCATGGAGCGCGGTGTGAACCGGTAGCGGCCGAGCGTCGATCCCGGATAGCCGATGCACTGGAAGGGCTTGTCCGTCCCGCGACCAACGCTCACGATCGTGCCTTCGAACAGGCCAAGGGATGGGTAGAGATACACCGAAGAGGCGTTCGGCAGGTTCGGCGAGGGCTTCACCGGAAGTTCATACAAGGTAGCATGATCATATCCGGCGCATGGTATCACCGTAAGGTCGCACTGGACACCGTCCTCCAGCCACCCTTCACCATTGATCATCCTGGCGAACTCACCGATGGTCATGCCGTGAACCAATGGAACTGGATGCATGCCGACGAACGAACGATGGGCGGGATCCAGAACGGGACCATCCACATAGAAGCCATTCGGGTTCGGACGGTCCAAGACGACAACGGGCAGCCCGTTCTCCGCTGCAGCCTCCATCACATAGTGCAAGGTGCCGATGTAGGTATAGAAGCGCACACCGACATCCTGTATGTCGAAGAGCACGAGATCGACATCGGTGAGCTGTGCTCTCGTGGGCTTCTTGTTCGATCCGTACAAGGAGGTCAACGGAAGGCCGGTGCGCGCATCACGTCCATCCTTCACATGCTCACCTGCATCCGCATCCCCCCGGAAACCGTGCTCCGGTGCAAACACCTTCACCACATCCACCTTCAACGCCAGCAAGGAATCGACCAGGTGAATGGTGCCGATACGTCCGGTCTGGTTCGTGACCAAGGCAACGCGCTTCCCATGGAGCAGTGGGAGGTAGTCCGGGGTCCGCTCCGCACCGACCGTGATCGGCGTGCGAACGGTCGAGGGTTCATCACCCAGCTGTACCGCCTGTGTACGACCACAGGCCGCGAACGCCAGAATGGCCGTAAGGGAGGCGCCTATCTTCGCCGCTACCCAAGGCCCGCCATCCCCTTTGAACGTCGCCCACTTCATCGCTCGCCGCATCCTGGTGGACAAGGACCGGGCCGATCGGCTGTCACGGCCCATCGTTGGCATCGCGGTGCTCGGGATCATCATCGGTATGGCGGTCATGATCATCACAGTGGGCATCACCACCGGATTCCAGCGTGAGGTGCGGACGAAGGTAACCGGCGCCGGTGGTCACCTGCAGATCACCTCGATCAGCCAGACCGACTCGAAGGAGACGCCGCGGGTTCTGATCGCGCAGCCCTTCTACCCGAGCCTGGACACGATACCCGGAGTGAAGCATATCCAGGTCTTCGCCACACGCCCCGGCATCATCGAGACGGAGCAGGACATCGAAGGCGTGGTGCTGAAAGGCGTTGGGGCTGATCATGACCGGGGATTCCTCCAGCAGCACCTGAAGACCGGCACCCTACCAGCGATCGGTGACACCACGCATCCCATTGACCTGCTGTTATCCACCTATCTAGGCGACCGGCTCCGGATCGGGGTCGGTGACACCATCACCGTTTACCTGATCAAGGACAACGACGATATCCGCCCGCGGAAGTTCAGGGTATCCGGGCTGTACGAGACAGGGATCGAGAACCTGGACCACCAGCTTGTCTTCGTGGACATCGACCACCTGCAGCGTTTCGCACAATGGGGACTGAAGGCCGAGATCCTCGTTTCCGATACAATGGATCGGGGCCGGGTCAAGGTGGAAGGGCTCGCTTTCGGGGGGGATCGCGTATATGACTTTGAATGGCCCGGGCTGGAGATATCCGGAAAGGGGCCTCATTGGATCCCGTTCAAGGACCGGGTAACACTCATCGTACACGATGCGAACGGTACGATACCGGACACGGCATGGGTGGACCTTGCACCAAGTGATCCAGAACTCAAGAACAAGGATGGACTGGCGGCACAGACCGTCCTGGTCACGTCGCGGGGTGGTAGTGGGGGTAGCCACACGGCCTATAGCGGCGGCTTCGAGGTGATCCTGGACCGCTTCGAGGACCTGGGACGGATGGATGACATGATCTACCGTGATCATCTGGACATCCGCTTGCGATCGATCAGTGTGAAACAGCGCTTCCCGGAGATCTTCGCCTGGCTGGAGCTGTTGGATACGAACGTGGTGGTGATCATCGTGCTGATGGTGATCGTGGCGATCATCAACATGACCAGCGCGCTGCTCATCATCATCCTGGAACGCACCCCGATGATCGGCGTACTGAAGGCCCTGGGGAGCACCAGCGGTGCCATCCGGCGCATCTTCCTGATCGACGCCGCCTACATCCTGGGCACCGGGATCATCCTCGGCGACCTGCTGGGGATCGTTCTATGTCTGGTACAGCAGCATTTCGGGGTCG
>JAGQVR010000367.1 GCA_020437875.1 Flavobacteriales bacterium | reverse complement strand
AATGGCGGGTGATCAACGCGGCGGATTACGGCATGCCGCAGCGCCGCCGCCGGGTATTCCTGTTGGGCTATCACCGCAGCACTGCACTTTACAAGGCCTTGCGGCGATCGGATCCCGCAGCGTGGCTTACCGGGACCGGGACCCTCGGGCAGGCCTTCCCCGCGAGCCAGGACGGTCCGGTCATGCAGTTCAGCATTGCGCAGGAACTGGATGAACTGTCCCGTGATTTCGGCGAGCGCAAAGGGCGTACCCCGTTCAAGAACGCGGGCATCCTCATGGACGGCATGGTCTTCACAGGAGCTGTAAAGCCCGCCTATGATGGACGAATGGCGCGCCTGGCAGACCATCTGCAACCCGCGAAGGAGATACCCGCCCAATATTTCATCCCACGCAAGGACCTACCTGCCTGGCGCTACCTGAAAGGCGCCAAGAGCGAGGCTCGGGCCGCGGCGAACGGACATCGCTATGCGTACTCAGAGGGTGCGATGATCTTTCCGGATCCCCTGGACCGCCCCTCCCGCACCATCATCACCGGGGAAGGTGGGCGTGGCGCTTCCCGTTTCAAGCATGTGGTGAACCAGGATGGGCGCAGGTTCCGCCGCCTCACACCGGTGGAGCTCGAACGCCTCAACATGTTCCCCGATGACCATACCGCCGGTGTGAGCGATGCCTGGAGAGCCTTCTTCATGGGCAATGCCCTCGTGGTGGGGGTGGTGGAACGGATCGCGAAGGCATTGGCCGAGGCCATCGTGGAGTGATCTTTGCAGCGTGGTCGTGGTACCGATGCCTGCGACCATGAGATACGCGAACACCGCATTGCGACCGATGAACCTGCGGAAAGCCCCGGCGCTGCTGATCCTGGCACTTGTGGCCTGTGGAAGTGGCAATGCCCGGCCCGATGCATCACCCGCCCCGACCCGAATGCAGGACACGAACATGACCGGAATGGATACGATCACCCTGGGCGCCGGATGTTTCTGGTGCGTGGAAGCCGTCTTCACCGAACTGAAGGGCGTGAAGTCCGTGACCTCAGGCTACATGGGCGGACAGGTGAAGAACCCCAGCTACCGCGAGGTGTGCACGGGCAACACCGGGCATGCGGAGGTGGCCCAGCTGACCTACGACCCGAAGGAGATCACTTTCGATGAGATCCTGGAGGTCTTCTGGCAGACGCACGATCCCACCACCTTGAACCGGCAGGGCGCCGACGTGGGCACCCAGTACCGTTCGGCCATCTTCTACCACACCGACGATCAACGTCGGATCGCCGAAGAGTACAAGGTGAAGCTGGATGCCAGTGGTGCCTTCCGCGCACCGATCGTCACGGAGATCACCGCGGCCACGACCTTCTATCCAGCCGAGGACTACCATCAGGACTACTACGCCCTCAATGGCGAGCAGGGCTATTGCCAGATGGTCATCCGCCCGAAACTGGACAAGTTCAGAAAGGTCTTCGCGGATAAGTTGAAGAAGTAGCTCCCTAGGTTTGCGGCATGATGAACAAGGGGAGCAAGCTGTACAGCGTCATCGCCCGGAAGTGCCCGCATTGCCATCAGGGCGAGTTCCTCGTGAACCGGAATCCTTACGCGCTCGCACAGGCGGGTGATCTGCTGCCATCCTGCTCCGTATGCCACCGGAAGTTCGAGCCGGAGCCGGGCTTCTACTATGGCGGCATGTACGTGTCCTACGCGCTGGCCGTCGCCCTGTCGGTGTCGATGTACGTCGCGGTAACGGTGCTGGCGCCCGACTCCACGCAGACCACCCGCTTGGTATGGGTGCTCAGCGCCTTGGTGCTTTCGGCCCCTGCGCTCTATGCCTGGTCCAAGGCGCTTTGGGCCAACCTCTTCATCGACTACAAGGGCGTGGAACGGCAGCCCGGCGAGGACGCGAAGTGGTTCGCGTGACGATCCAGGCTCAGGGTTGCGTCATCAGTTGCGAGGGATCCATGCCCGTGGGATCGTCATCCGCTCCGGACTGCACCGAGGCGAAGATGAAGGCCTGGTAAGGGATCTTCGCGGCATAGGTGCCTACATCGGTGTAGCCTGCAAGGCCGATGTCGTCCATGATCCGCTCGCTGCTGATCCGCTCGGCCATGGGTGGGCCGATCGGCGTCTCGGTGCTCAACCACTCCACCATGAAGAGCGGGTGAGGGGGCTTGGTGCCGGCGAGCACTTTGCCCAGGTAGGCCTTCTTGTCCGGGATGCGTGTGTAGCCGTGCACCAGCAAGCTCGCATCCACCTCGGCCGGTGCCAGGCCGGGATCATCCGGTTGCACCAGACGGGTGCGCAGACGTTCATCACTCAATTTCATCTCGGCCTTGCGCGCCTCGATGGCCGCGATCTGCGCCGGATCATCGCTCATGGCGATCACGTTGGCGCCCACCTCGATCAGCTTGAAGGTGAAATAGCCGTCGCCAGCGGCCAGATCGGCGATGGTGCGGCCCCGCAGGTCATTCCCCATCAGCAGGAAGACCTCCTGCGGCTTCTGCCAGCTGTCCCG